>WGCD01000098.1 GCA_015493995.1 Desulfurellaceae bacterium | reverse complement strand
ACGTTCCTATGGACAGGTATAATTTTTCCGTTTCTGTCAAAGTTGACTGCGATGATTTCTCGTCCTTATTCTCTTCCATCAGAATCTCCTTTTTGTAGGTTAAGTAACGCCTCATCTTTGGTTGGCGATGGCGTATCATCTGCCTCTTCCACAGCTTTCAATAAGCCGTTGTCTTCTAACTCTTCAATCATCCTGTCCCACAGATGTCTTGATATTACAACCTTTGCGCCGTTATCTATAAATTCTACATTTTTTGTTAAATCACCGGTAGTGCTTATATTGCACCCCCTTGTTTAAATTGTTTAATCTGTTTACCTGCTTTTTATCCATCATTTAAACCGGCAGCCAACCTTTTACCATATCACCATTTTTCTATCATAACAAACTACCGCAGCATTTGCCGTATCCGACTTTTTTAAAACCGTGTTTGTCTTACTATATGCAATAGTATCTATCTCTACAAAATCCCTGAAAAAATTTTTCTTTTTAGCCTTGTTTATACTCACAATTTTAGCGCTGACTATTTCAGCATCACCCAAAGCCTAAATTTTACAGCTATGACCTATTGAAACAGTATTTCGCAATTTTTATCAGGCTCATACCAGTAGTAGGGCGGAATACAGTTAACGCTGCCGTCAGGACTTGAGCCCATAGGTTTTATGCATTGATTTTTAACGGGTGACCATCTGTAGCCGTTTTTACATTTATGTGTCTTTTGCGGTTTTCCGGCTACGCATACGCAGCTTATAATGCCGGCAGTTCTGCTTTTTGGAGCACATACGCCTTCTGTTCCGTTTGCATCACATAACGAGCCAACCGCAGCATTTTTACATCCATCATCCGAACTGATAAAACTGCAAATATCACCTGATAACGCCATCTTAGGGATAGAGAACAAGAGAGACACCAGTAAGACAAGTAAAATTTTTCTAAGATTTACCATAAACTCCTCCGAATAAATTTAAAATTTTATCCTATAACGGCTTTACCCAACAAAAATCCTAGGGTTACACTAACAATCAAAGTCACAACACCGGGTATTAAAAAAGGATGGTTAAAAACATATTTTCCTATTCTTGTCGAACCGGTATCGTCCATCTCAACTGCGGCTACCAGTGTTGGGTATGTAGGCAAAACAAACAGAGCGCTAACTGCTGAAAATGACGCCAAAGCTGCAATGGGTGAGACGCCCAAAGCCAAAGCAGATGGTATCAGCGTTCTTGTTGTTACAGCTTGAGAATACAAAAGCATGCTGCCAAAAAACAGCGTTACGGACAAAAGCCACGGCTTAGCCATCAAGACACTGCTTGCAAACTGTTTTATGTCATTCATATGGTTTGTTATAAATGTATCACCAAGCCACGCAACACCCAAAACACATATGGCAGCGCTCATTCCAGCCCTAAATGTTGTTGCTGATGATATTTTTGTAATATCTATTTTTGTAAAAGCTGCAATTGTGAGGGCACTTGAGAGCATAAACAGCATTATTGCCTGCGGTGTATTCAAAACAGGGTTTTTTATGAGTTTTACAGTGTCGCTTGTAGCTGTTGCATAAAGAACAACAAGTATAATGGATATTAAGAAAAGTAAAACGGAAAGTTTTGCATATGGTTGTATGTTATACTTGCTTTCGCCCCTAATCTTGATTAATCCTTTTTTTAGTCTTTCTTGATATACCGGATCATCCTTTAAATCTTTTCCCAGAAAATTGCTGACAAAAGCACCTGCCATACAGGCAATAAATGTGGATGGTATGGCAACTGCAAGCAACTGCAAATAGCCTATGCCTTTGGGCTGCAGATAACTGCTCATAATGACAACGGCTGCCGAAATAGGCGATGCCGTAATAGCGACTTGAGATGCCACCACGGAAATGGCAAGAGGTCTTGACGGTCTTATACCCTGCTCTTTTGAGATTTCGACTATCACAGGCATTGTGGAGTATGCCGTGTGTCCTGTGCCTGCAAACAGCGTCATAAAATAGGTAACAACAGGGGCAAGAAATGTGATTCTTTCGGGATGCTTTCTCAACACCTTTTCACCGAGATAGACTATATAATCCAGACCGCCGGCAACTTGCATGGCGGCAACGGCTGCAATAACAGACATAATAATTAGTATAACGTCTATCGGGATGTTGCCCGGATGCAAGCCAAATCCAAGCGTTAAAATTAAAACACCAAAGCCGCCCGCATAGCCTATTGCAATTGAGCCCATCCTTGCGCCAACAAAAATGGCTCCCAAGACAACAATCAGTTCAAGAATAATCATATTTTTTCCTATTCAATCATAATATGAGGCTTGACCATATTCTCAGGTTTTAATATTTTGTCAAGTTTTTCCTTACTTAAAAGTTTTCTTTCAAGCACTATATCATAAACCGACCTTCCAGTTTTCAAAGCCTCTTTGGCAACAGAAGAAGAGTTTTCATATCCGATATAAGGATTTAAAGCCGTTACCAGACCTATACTATTTAGAACATAGTCTTTACATCTGTCTTCATTGACCGTAATACCTTTTATGCTCTTTTCAACAAGCGTTAAAAATGCCCGCTCCATCATTGTTATAGAGCTGAATAGGTCAAAAGCGATAACAGGCTCAAACACATTCAACTGCAGCTGTCCTGCCTCCGCCGCTATGGAAATTGTAGCATCCAGCCCGATAACCTGAAAGCAGACTTGATTGACCACCTCAGGTATAACAGGGTTAACTTTGCCTGGCATTATGGAACTACCGGGTTGAACGGCAGGCAAATTAATCTCTTTTAAACCAGCCCTCGGACCTGAGCTTAGAAGTCTCAAATCGTTGCATATTTTGGATACCTTCACGGCAGTCCTTTTTAAAACGCCGGATAGTTGAACATAGTCTCCCGTATCGGAGGTGGCTTCAATCAAATCCTTTGCTACATTATATTTTCTTCCGGTAATTTCACTTAAATGTTTGTCAACAACCTTTGAAAATTGTGGATTTGTGTTAATACCCGTTCCTATTGCCGTTGCACCGAGATTGATATTTAAAAAGAGTTTCTGTGTTTCTTTTAGAATATTTATATCGTCACTAACAGCTGTTGCAAATGCATGAAACTCCTGCCCAACGGTCATAGGAACAGCATCTTGAAGTTGAGTTCTTCCCATTTTTAATACGGATTCAAACTCCTTTGACTTCTCTAAAAAACTATCCCTTAAGATTTCCATAGCATCTATCAGCTTGAAAATCATCTCATAGAGGGTCATTCTTATGGATGTGGGGTAGGAATCGTTTGTTGACTGCGATTTATTTACATCGTTGTTGGGATGCAGGTAATCATACTCTCCCCTATTATATCCCAAAAGCTCCAAAGCCCTGTTTGCTATAACCTCATTCATATTCATATTGGTAGAGGTTCCTGCTCCGCCTTGAATTACATCAACAACAAAATGCTCAATATGTTTTCCTTCAATTATTTCATCACACGCCTTGCAGATAGCCTCTTTTTTCTTATTATCCAACAAACCCAACTCGTTATTAGCTAAAGCCGTTGCCTTTTTCACCTGTGCAAAAGATTTTATAAATTCAGGAAAGTGAGAAATGGGTATGCCTGTTATGTGAAAATTTTCTTTAGCTCTAAGTGTTTGAACACCATAATATGCATTTTCGTCAACATCCCTAAAACCCAATAAGTCTTCTTCTGTTCTTGTGGACATAACACACCTCTTTATTTCTATGATTTTTCCTAAAAAATAATAATAAATAAATGTATTTTTTGCAAGAAGTTGTTCCAATGTGAAAGTATATAGGCAAGTTTTAAGCGGAAATTTCATATGGTTTTTGTTTTTTAACCGTTATAACCGTACAATTTATTGACAACGTTTTTTTGTTGTGGTATTTAATTTAATAAGTTTATAAAAAAAGGAGGTTTCGATTATGTCTTATTGTAATAAAGCTAATTCGGAAGTTGATATAGAAAACGGTGAGTTGCTATACGATGACGGTACGCATAAATTTATTTGGTTGGGTTGGGGACGTCTTGAAACAGGAATGATTCAAACCAATCAATACTTGATAGTTGATAATAACAAAGGAACACTGCTTGACCCCGGTGGAATTCATATATTTCCGAAGGTTGTTTCGAATGTTACAAAATTTATCGATTTGGAAGATATTGAGTATATCTTTTTTTCTCATCAAGACCCTGATGTAAGCTCGGGAATACCCATGTGGCTTTCCGTTACCAACGCGAACGTATATGTTCCTGAATTATGGGTCAGATTTTTGCCTCACTTCGGAATATCCGATTTGTCAAGGATTAAGGGAATTCCCGATAGAGGTACGACTATGGGCACCTGTGAAATAATTCCGGCTCATTTTATGCACTCTCCGGGTGAACATATAGCATACGACTCAAAGTCCAAGATACTGTTCAACTCTGATATAGGTGCTGCCGTTTTTCCTGAAAACAACAGCTATCTGTTTGTGGATGAAAATAATTTTCAAGAGCATATGGGGTTAATGGAGGGCTTTCATAAGAGATATCTTGCATCCTCAAACGCCTGTAAGTATTACGTAAATAAGGTTAGGGGTCTCGATTTGAAAATGATAGCTCCTCAACACGGTTCCATATTCAGAGGCGGCGGCATAAATATGTTCTTAGATTGGTTAAATAATTTGCAGTGCGGCTCTGATATAATAAGTGAAATAAGCGGGTGATGATATGTTTTGGAAAAGTAAAGATAGCGGTAAGAGTGAGGTTGTAAGAAAGCCAACGGCGGTTAAGAGTAATCCAAACTTAAAAAGAGAAAATGCCATAAAGCTGCTTTCTATGGGTGTTATTAAAAATTCCTTTATGTCAACGGCGACTATAGAGAGTTTTAAGATTATTGCATACGACATAGAATTTCTTGAAGATCAGATGAAAACGTTCTCGGCTTCTTTGGAAGAGATGGAGGGTAATCTTAAAGGAATGGCAGGAAATATTTCTAAGGTAAACGGCGATTTCGAGTCTTTCAATAACAATATAAACGATATTTCCACTAAAATATCCCAAAGAAACGAGCAGATAGACTCAAGAAAATCCGAAATCAGAGAGTTTGTGGACAGTATTAAAGAATTAACGGAGATTTCAGAAAACATAAATAAATCAACCGACAACATTTCTGAAATTGCCAATCAAACGAACCTGTTGGCTCTAAATGCAGCCATAGAAGCCGCAAGGGTAGGTGAGAAAGGGAAAGGTTTTGCGGTTGTCGCGGATGAAATTAAGAAATTGGCGACAAAGACGGATAATCTAACGAACAACATACAAGCCATATTGCGTGATTTCAACGCAAAACTCAATTATACGGCTGACAAGGTGGGTTCTGTTTATGAATTTCTTGAGGCTTTGAGCGACGACTTTAAGGAGTTTGCAAATATCTTTGTTGATATAAATGCCGACTCAAACGAGATAGCCGAGTCTTTAAACGAGAATAGTTTGGCTATTAACGAGCATGCAGACGTAATAGATGATTTGACAAGAAGAATTGTGGATATATACGAACTGTTGAGCAGAATTATAAAAGTTGTTGAGACGCTTCAGAATGCAAACACAAAGATAGACCAGTTGGTTAAAATATAGGTAAATTTTTTTGAGTCGGGAGTTACCTATTTAGAAGCAGAAAAATGCCTATTACTATAAAACATATGCCTGCTGCGTAGTTTAAATACCTTTGATTTATATAATTGGAAAGCGCATCACCCGCCAAAACGCCTACGGCACTTGTTGTGGTTAAAGCAAGCGCCGCTCCCAAAAATACAACGTATTTGTTTATATTTTTCTCAGAAGCAAAAAGCAGTGTGGCAAGTTGGGTCTTATCGCCAAGCTCCGCAAGAAATATGGACACAAATACAATAAAAAATGTTTTCATATTATCTTTGAGATTCGTATTGTTTAAACAGTTCCGCAAAAAGCATAGGAACAAGCTTCATTTTATCTTCAGGCTCCACGCATGCTATTCTCATCTGGGTTTTTCCCGGGTTTTCTCCCAAAACATTGTAAAAGCCCCACATAGGGCTGACAAGCAGTGTCATTCTTTTGCCTTGCACGTTTACTTCTCCCTTTTTTGAGCAGAACATAACGAAGTCTTCTGCGTCAAAACCTGGCTTGGCAATTTCCCTCACATCCAGTACGGTGTATATCGAGGCTTCCGGTCTTGACATTATAATTCCGGGCAGTTGCTTTTGAAAGTCGTTGAATATAGCTGAAAGGATGTTTCTATAGTAGTCTCGCAAAGAGCTTATCCAATTTCTTATATCCTCTTTTGTTTCGTCGTATAAAACTTCTACTATATGTTGGTCAATGGAAGAAGGGCATAGGTATGTTGTGTTTGCAGCCGAAGCCCTATCTCTGAATTCTTCGTTATCCGTAACCATCGCTCCCATTCTTAATCCGCAGGCGTTAAATGTTTTAGACAGGCTTTCTATGCTAATTCTTATTTTTGCTTCCTCTATGCCGGGGACATCTTTGTTTGTTACTCTCCAGATTGTAGGTGCATCTTCATCAACATAATACAAACCTCTGTAGGCTTCGTCGCTGACAATAAAAATATTGTTTTCAAGGCATATTCTTGCATACTCGTTTATGGTTTTTTGCCTCATTAATTGCCCGGACGGATTGTCGTAGGGTATTATTAAAAGTGCGCCCGGTTTATATTTTTTCACTGCTTTTTCAATCTCCTCCACCGTAACGTGACTAAAATTACCGTGCCTGTCCAGTGCTCTTGGAACAGACACTATCTTTCTGCCAAGCTCATCGGCAACCGCTTTATAGTTCACATACGTAGGATTCATAACAAGAAGGGGTCTTTCGTCACTTCCCGCATCTCCGCAAACGCCGAGCAGAACCGTTCTCATAACAGCCGAACCGCCCTCTTGAACAATGGAATAGAGCTCGGGTTCGATATTTTCAGGTAGAAAAGCTTCTATTATTTTAACAAATACTCCGTTTGCCTTTTTTGTTCCTGGAGTTTCTCCGTATCTCCATATGCCGTTTATGAGCGTTTCGTCCTTTGGATTCAGATAACGCTCAAGCAGTTTTGGATGTGTTTTTAATGAGACGCTGCCGATGGCAACATTTATGGCTTCTATCGGACTTTTACCTTTTTTTATGTCGTTTTCAGCTCTTTTTTCAAACATCGTTTGAGCTACCCTTAACCCGGACGGCTTTATATTGTTAAAGAAGTTTGAAAATCTTAAATCTTTTATAACACCCATTGTATATCTCCTTCTCTCCCCCCTTAATATAGTGAACGCATTGTATATAAGCAGAAAAATTTGTCAAGGATTTCTATCTGTTATGAGGCAATCGTCGTCTTTTTTCAGATACAAAAAGGAAACAAATTTGCTGAAGCTGTTTACGTTTAGCATACCTTCGTATATTCTGTCTTTTTTGTTGTTTACTACCGGTATATGGGTTGTATCTATCCTGGCAAGAAATTCAAAAACATCCATTCCGTTTGAAGTTAGGGTAAGAACGTTGGGGTTGTGTGTCATAAGCTCCTCTACGGTTGTTTCGAGGCGGTTCTTTTTGTTGTACATCAATCTTACGTCCCTAAACGAAAGAATGCCGATTATTTTATCGTTTTCAAGAACAGGGAAATAGCTTGACGGGCTGTTCATAAGTTCGAATATCACATCCTTTAACTTGATATTTTTTTTCAGTGTGGGTATGTCCGTATCTATAAAATTTGTAATATTTAAGTCCTCGAGCTTTTTTCTGTATGAAAAATCTGCAATGTCAAATCCCTTTTGCAAAATGGTTCTTGAAAAATGAAGCCTTTCTTCGAAAAGGTGTGTAAAATAGAGAGTAATAACTGAAGCAAGCAGTATGGGAATTGCCATTTGGTAGTTTTGAGTGAGCTCTATGACTATCAAGGATGACCTAAACGGCGCACTCGATATTCCCGATGTAATGGCAGCCGTTCCTATCAAAGCAACCGAAAGCGGGTCTATGTTCATAAAATGACCGGCAAATCCGCCTATTGAAAACCCCAAAAAAGCCCCTATAAAAATAGATGGGGCGAAGATTCCGCCAAACATACCGCTTGCAAATGTAATTGCAAGGGCTATAGCTTTTATGGTGGAAAGTGTAAAAGAATCCTCAAAAGAATATCCGTGAGCAAAAAGTTGACTGACCTGTTTGTAGCCTAAGGATGCTGCGTTTGGAAACAAAAATATCAAAATACCGACAGCTATGCCTCCTATAACTGCCCTTGAATAGAACGATAGAGACGCTCGATTGTAAAACTTTATTATGCTTCTTTGAATTGATTCGAAAAATACGACCATAAAGGAAAAGGCGAGAGAAAAGATAGGAACTGCAAGCAAAAACATATATCCGTATGTCAATTTATGAACATAGAAAGTCGGATAATTGCCCAAAAAATAGCGGGAGATTATGGTTGCAATGGCAGAGGAGACGGATAATGGAACGATAACGCTAACGCTTAGACGTCCGAGAATTATCTCTAATCCGAAAACCACCGCTGCTATCGGTGCGTTGAATGTTGCAGCAAGGGCGCTTGAAACACCGCAGGTGACAAAAAGAGGTATTGCCGCTCCTTCAATTTTAAACATTTTTAAAAATAATGCGGTAAACGAGCCTCCGAATTTAGCTATAGGACCCTCTCTTCCAACCGGAGTCCCCAATCCTATGTTGATTGCTGTTAAAGTAACGCTTGCCAACCCCTTTTTGTAATCAAGCCTTCCTTTTTTTAGAGCTATGGATTTTGCCACAGAATCAATTGTAGGATTCGAGGTATCATTTAAGAATTTATTGATAAGTAATGACGATATAAGGAATATTACAGGTATGGAAAACAGATAGAAATATTTTAGTGACGGAAGGTAATTTATGGCAGATGCCAGTGCGGATGAGTAATTTATTATTACTCTGACAAGTATAGCCGAAAATCCTCCGATAACTCCGATGAATATTGGAAATGTGAATAGTTTGTTAACCTCTTTCATTTGCCATTTGCCTCAACTTCAATGCCAGTTTTTCAACCTGCTTTTTTGTATAATCGATATCTTTTGAATTGTCTATGGCAAAATCTGCCATCTTGATTTTTTGCTCAACGGGAATCTGCAGTCCGATTCTTTTTTCTGCCTCTTTTTTGCCTAACCCGTCCCTTTTCATCAATCTTTCAAGCTGTGTATTTTTATCGGCATAGACTACAATGGTTACATCGAACATATTTTTTAAATTCTTTTCAAAAAGCAAGGGAATATCATAAATTACTATTGCGTTTTTATCATTTTGTTCAATCTTTTTTAGTTCTCGATTTCTTATCTTCTCAATTTCGGGATGAACTATCGACTCCAATTTTGATAATTTATCTTTGTCTTTCAAAACTATTTTTCCAAGTTTTTTTCTGTCTATATTCATTTGATTATCAAGTATCTTGATGCCAAACTCTTCTATTATTTCATTGTAGGCTTTTTGACCTTTTTCATAAGCTTTGTGAGCCAGATAATCGGCGTTTATAACAATAAATCCCAACTCGGAGAATATCTTGGCTACGCTGCTTTTTCCTGTTGCTATAGAGCCCGTCAATCCTACAAAAAGCATCCTATACTCCCTCCAAAGGACACCCATTGCATCGAGGTTTCTTGGTGCAAAATTCCTTGGCATTTTTTACGATTAGAGCATGGAATTCGTTAAACAGAGCCGTATCCTTTTTAAGGTTTTCTTCAAACAGCCTTTGTATGCTATCATAATCCGTATTTTTTGACAAATTGTGTCTTTCAATCAGCCGTTTTGTGTATGCATCAACAACAAATACAGGCTTATCCAAAGCATAGAGCAGTATGGAATCGGCTGTTTCTTTGCCTACACCTTTTATTTTGAGGAGTTTTTCTCTCAATATTTTCGTATCCCGTTTTTTTAAGCCGTTGATGCTGCCGTTTTCAAGAAAGAACTTAGCCGTATTTTTAAGATATTCAGCCTTTTGATTAAAAAATCCGGCAGGTTTTATGTATATTTTGAGTTGTTCTATATTAATTTTGTAAATTCCTTCAAACGAGCACACCCCTTGCTGCTTTAAATTTTCAACAGCTTTTTCGACATTTGCCCAAGATGTATTTTGTGTTAAAACCGCACCGATTACTACCTCTTCTTTTGTTGCCGCAGGCCACCAGTATTGATTTGAGTACCTTTCAAAGAGTTTATCGTATATTTCGAGAAGTTTATCTCTCATACGATTGAGCTTAAAGTAATTTTATAAAATCTTCAAGTGAGTAGTTTGCTTGAACCTTAAATTCATACAGACCTATGTGTTTTTTGGGATTTGAGAGCTTAAAACCTCACAGCCGTTTGTTGTTATAAGTATGTCATCTTCTATTCTAACACCGCCAATGCCGAATAAATATAAAAATGAGCTGTTCCGCCTAAAAGGGTAGGTGTTGTCGAGGTAGTTTATAGGGCATTGCGTATTGCCGAGAAGAAGAATTATTCCCTTGCCTATTTCCTTTTTTCACTTAGCCCTTCTTTCGATATATACGCTTTTATCGAACATTTAATAAATTAATCGGTTTGCTTAATCTTTGCGCCCTCTATATACTTTTCGTTGAGATTTGAGAGGTTATCGAAAAAATTCACCTGGAAGCTGCCAAGACCTTTCGCTGTTTTGGCAGCTTTTTCGCCGCTAATACCGACAATCAAAGCACCGGTCACACAGGCAGATACGAAATTTTTATCAACTGCTGCAAATGCACCGATAATAGCGGTTGAGATACAACCCGAACCCGTGATTTTGGTCAAAGCAATATCGCCGTTTGAAATCAAGTATGTTTCATCGGCATTGGTTACTGTGTCATTTTTACCGCTGACACAAACCGTGCAGCCGTATTTTGTTGCTGCTAACTTTGCGAGCTGGACGATGTTGTCAATGCCTTCGGTTGAATCCACGCCCTTTGTTTTAATTTTTTCTCCTGCTATGTTTGCTATTTCAGAGGCGTTTCCTCTTATGATGTCTATTTTGAATTCTTCCATAATTTTGCGTGAAATTTCGTTTCTGTATTTTGTTGCTCCAGCACCGACGGGGTCGAAAATTACGGGAATACCGAGTTTGTTTGCCTTGTTTATAGCCAAAAACATAGCCTCAACAACATCCTTTGTCAGCGTGCCGATATTTATTACAACCGCTTGCGCTATCGAAACCATTTCCTCAATCTCTTCTTTTGCAAAAGCCATAACGGGGCTTGCTCCGACAGCCAGAAGAGCGTTAGCCGTTATGTTTGTAACAACGAGATTTGTTATGTTAAGCACAAGAGGGTTTTTCTGTCTAAGTGTTTCTATATTTTTTTTAGCCTTAGATAGTATGTTCAATTTATCATTCTCCCGCTTTAGTTTAGTTTAATTGACGCAAATGTCAAAATATCATAGGAGCATATCCGTTTTTAATTAGATTTGATATCTGTTCCCCGATATATTCTGTTTTGATATTCAATTCCTTTAATTTTTCATATATGTTTTTTTCCTTGGCAACCAGCTTACAAGCAACTGCGTTAACGGAATTTATTTCTTTTATTAACTCCGGCTCTGTTAATATGGTTTTTTCGGCTCCTCCGAATAGGAAAAATTTAACATCCTCCATCCAGCCGTATTTAATGGCGTTTTTACCATAAGTCAGCCCGGATTTAAGTTTTTCGATATCCGAGCTTCCGAGAATGATAAGAACCTTTGAAGACATAAACAAATACCTCCTTTAAAATATATTTAAGCCGTTTCTGAGAAATTTTTTCTTGGCTTTTTATTTATTCTTTTTTTCTCCATTATCTGCATCATAAATTTTTGTGCTACTCTCGCATTCAACAGAGAAAGCGTTGGAAACGGGTGCTGCATCATAGCCACATCTTGGAGTGTTAAGTTGTTCTGTATTGCCGTAGTCCATTCCGTTATCAATTCGCTTGCTGAATTCCCAACGATAGATGCACCCAATAAACGGCCCTGAGGGGTTGCAATCACTTTTATAAATCCCACAACCTCCGAGTCTATCAATGCCCTCCCGTAATCTTTATAATAGTCTTTTACGATTAAATGTTCAATGTTGTTTTTAACGGCTTCTTCTTGCGTCATACCTACTTTAGCTATGTTTGGCTCTGTAAATATTGCCCAAGGTACAGCATAAGCGCTTCTTTTTAATGAACAAGCATGCCCAAGTTTTAGAAGATGCATAGCCGAGAGCATACCTTGATGCATCGCAGCGTGTGAAAATAGGTATTTGCCGTTGCAGTCACCTACAGCGTAGATGTGACCTATATTAGTTCTATTGAATTCATCAACGGATATGCCGTTTTTGGTGTATTTTATGCCTATTTTATCGAGGTTTAAAGAGCTAATTGCAGGTTTTCTTCCTGCTGCTATAAAGAGCGTATCCGAGATAAATGTTCCTTTATCGGTGTGCACATATATATCTTCTCCTACTTTTTCTACAGATTTCGCTGTTGTATTGTTGAGGATTGTTATATTGTTTTTGCCAAATTCATCTTCGAGAACATCGGTGACATCCTTATCCATAACAGGTATAATATGAGAATCCATATTTATCATATTAATTTTTGTGCCTAAACGAGAAAAAGCCTGTGCCATTTCGCATGCTATAGCACCGCCCCCAATAATGGTTAATGTTTTCGGTAAGTTATCAATCCTGAATAGATTCCTGTTTGTCAGATACGGCACATTCTCTATTCCTTTAATGGGCGGTATAAAGGGCTCTGAACCGGTTGCTATAAATATTGCATTTCCGCAATACAGTTCATTGCCGACTTTTATTATATGGGGCTCGATGAATTCTGCTTCTCCTTGATTGACCAGCGTATCTACATTTTCAAACATTTTTGTCGCCTTTGTTTTTCCTATGTTGTCTATTTTTTCTCTTATGAGTCCAAGGGCGTCCTTTATTTCTACGTCACCGTTTAACTGCAGTCCGAATTGTTCCATATTTTCTATGGAATTTTTCAATTGGGCAACCTTTAATATTGCTTTGCTCGGAATACATCCGCAGTTTAGACATTCTCCGCCGACCTTGTTTTTCTCTATTGTTAAAACTTTTAACCCTGCCGAATTGGCAAATGAAGATGCTGCCATGCCGGCAGGCCCCATACCTATAACAATAACATCATACTCTTTCATAGAAATCACCTCTTTTTATTTTACGGATTTACAAAATCTTCATATCCTTCAACCAAGTTTTTAATTGTTTCGATAAAATCAGAAAATATCGGAAGGAGATTTTTTCTTCTGTTTCCGGCAATTATGATAAACATCACATCGTCTCCAACCTTTAATTTTCCGGAGTTAATTTTGACAAAAACATCTTCAACAGCATCTGCCGATTTAACTTGTTTTATTGCTTTTTCTAATTTTTCCTCATCGTAGCTGATATTTATGGAAGAAACTTTTTTTCCTGTTTTGGAAGTTGATCGTACAACCCCGTTATGAACGAGAATCATTCCCAAGTTGTCTGGATTTGCTTTTGTTTTTATCTCCTTCATTTTGTCGATTAAATTGGTCATTTTTCGCACCTCCTTTCCAAACTAAATTCGCTCAAGCTGAGAAACTAATAGTTAGCATTAAACTAACTTTATATGAGTATAAACCTATTGTCAAGCT
>WGCD01000097.1 GCA_015493995.1 Desulfurellaceae bacterium | reverse complement strand
TGGGAACACTGCTTGATAAGCTTGATGTTATAGAGTGCTTTGAGCAAAAGGGACATAAAATACGTATAGGAGAGATTCTGCAAAAGCAGAAAAGTATCTACACTGCATTGGGAGTTGAACCGCCGGACTCGTTATGAGTCGGGAGGAGAGGTTGTATGGCTGTTGTTATAATCTCATCACGCATCATCTTGCGCCCATACAAAAAAAAGACTTATTAGATGTGATAATAATTGACTGTTTCTCATGCATCTCACTGACGAGATTGTATATTGCGTTAACGGAATTATACACAGCGACGCTGAATTGCCAGGCTGATAAGCATCATCTCCAATTAAGACGTCGGCTGCGGTTTAAGGTTCAAGAACAAAAGTGTTCAACAATCTTCTCTTAATTTACGGGATCCATTATTATTATTGCAGCACAAACTGTTAATAATTATTTTTAGCATATTCTAAAATGTGGTCTACAAACACCTTCTGGGCCTTATTATGGCCACTGACCTCCAAAAGATAGAACCACCTCCCTAATTTAACATCTATTACATATATCTGCTTTATTGTTCCTATTTCTAATTCTTTTCTGACAATCAATTTGCTTAGCGCTGAAATACCAAGATTGCACAACACCGCATTTCTAATGGCTTCTGAGTTATTGAATTCATATAATGCATTTAAATGAACACCTAATTTTGCAATTCCCCTTTCTATAATCTGTCTTGTACCGGATCCCTTTTCTCTATTTATAAAACTCTCATTTTCCAGTTCGCTTAATTTAACCCTTTTATCGGCAAGATCATTATTGGAGGAACACATAAATATAATTTCATCCTTAATAAACTTTGTTATTTTTACATGGTTGTCATTAATTATAGGTAGTCCCTCTATTAAAGCTATGCCTATGTCGCACATCTTTAATTTATGTAATACCTGATGCGTATTTCCTATAAAAACTGTTGTATCAATATTTGAGTATTTATCATTAAATGTTTTAATCAATTCCGGTAATAGGTAGTTCCCTATGGTGGAACTGGCTCCAATATGTACACATCCCTTATTTAACGTGTTAAAGTTCTCCAAGCAGAGTTGAGCGTCTTCTAAGAGGTTTATAACCCTTTTTGTATAGACATAAAAATCCATCCCTTCTTGGGTTAGGTGGAGATTTTTACCCTTCCTGACAAAGAGTTTTATAGTAAATTTATCTTCTACGTCTTTAATAGTTTGACTTATGGCAGGCTGTGTTATGTACAATTTTTGCGCACTTTTACTCATATTAAGCGTCTCGGCAACAGAGTTAAAAATGAGTATATGTCTCAAACTCAAGTCAAAAATATTCATAATATCCACCTCTTATTTTCTAAGCCTTTAATTAATAAAATCAACCCTTAATCCTCCAATAGTCTATAAATCGGGTTAATCATAATATTCCGGAGATAAATTTACGTTTTTAAAGAATTCAGGGTCATGACCATACCATATTTGTGCATTTTCAAAATACGCAAACTCTTTTAAGGATTTTATTGAATAAAAAGCCTCATCAGGATTAGAAGCCACGCCAGGTGCTATATTTTTTTCTATGTTATCTTTTAAAGGTGCTGCATCTCCCGCTATAATCACATTCCCATAGTTTTTTAATCTTATCAATAAACTTTGATGTCCCGGTGTGTGTCCCAGTGTAGGCAAAATAAAAACCCTATTGCCAAACAGACTCCTCATGCTTGTTATGGGCTGCCATTTTATGGAAGAATATCTTATATCATCCTCAACATAGCCGTGTTTTATTAAAGGATCATCAGAAAAAGCCGCTCTCAATTCGCTTAACTGCACTATCACCTCTGAGTTTGGGAAATATTTGGTGTTGGCGGCATGGTCAAAATGAAGGTGCGTATGGATAATATATTTTATATCTTTTTGTTCTATGCCAATCTTATGTAAAGCTTTTATTGGATTGCCGTCTTCTGCAACACTGCTGTTATCCGACAAAGCGCCCGCACTATTTGAATTTTCAGAAATTCCCGTATCTATAAGTATTTTATCACTTCCCAAATCAAGCAAAAAATACGGCACGGGTATATAAATCTTTTGATTTGCCTCAGCAGTAGATAGAAGCTTCTTTTTTGCTATCGTTTGGTATCCGCTTATCAATACGTACAGTTTGGCACTCATAAAATCCTCCTAAACGCTGCTTTGTTTCAAGTATTTAACAAATTTTACCCATTCAATAAAAAATTCAGGATTGCCGGGAGCATAAATATGGGTAAAAGAGGCAAGAGAATTTTTAACAATCAACCCGTCGGATGTCCCGTTGATGCCAAAACCTCTTTCAATTTTAAATGCATATTCATTGTTGCTTTTTTTTAATAGTGCGTGATGAAATTCATGCCCTTTTATGGTTTTTAAATTATTCCACCACCCTTTATTTTCCACAATAGGCTTCAAAATCGTATATCCGTGTCCAACGGGCTTTTTTTGAAAAACTGTTTCCGCATCTATCGCTGATACCATTTCACCTTTGGCTTCGTTAAAGGTTATTTTATTTGTTAAATAAGCCAAACCGCCGCATTCTGCATAAACAGGCTTACCGTCTTCAACAAATTTTTTTATATTAGTTCTCACATCTATATTGGACTCCAATTCATTCAAATAAAGCTCCGGAAAGCCGCCGCCTATATATAGGGCATCCGCTTCGGGTAGTTTATCTTCCATAGGAGAAAAAAAATTCAAAGAGCATCCCAAAGATTTCAACAATTCAAGATTGTCCGGGTAGTAGAAGTTAAATGCTTCATCTTTGGCAATTCCTATATTAAGGTTAAATTTTTCCTTATTTTTTATTCGCTCATTTTTCGTTGTTTTAGACAAACCCTTTGCCGAGTTAGCAATCTTTATGATTTTTTCAATATCCAAAAAGCGCTCTAAATAGTCTGCTATGTTGGATATAATATTTTCTTTCTCATTAGATTTTAATGTAGCAGAAAGCCCAAGATGCCTCTGTAAAATAGATATATCTTTGCTTTCAGGTATGGCACCGAGTATCGGTACGTTAGTGTACATTTTTATAGCCTCTATAAGCACTTTTTTTTGCCTGTCGCTTTGCACCCTATTGAGAATCACACCGCCTATTTTAATATCTCTATCAAACTGTTGACATCCGAGAATAATAGGCACAATGCTTCTTCCCGTTTCTTTGACATCTAAAACCAATATTACGGGCACAGAAAGGAGTTTTGCAAGAGCCGCATTGTCGCTGCCGCCTTCTGCCTTTATATCATCAAATAGTCCGTGATTACCTTCTATAACAGCAATGTCCGCTCTTTGAATTTTTTCGAGGAAATAACTTACCAGCTTGTCTTTTGATAAAAAAAAGAAATCCAGATTTCTACATGTTCTTCTGGCAGCCTGTGTGTGCCACATAGGGTCTATGAAATCGGGGCCTTTTTTAAATGGTTGAACCACAAGATCTTTTTGAGAAAGAATGCGGTTTAAAGCTATGGCAACGGTAGTTTTACCGGATGTCTTTTTTATTGCAGCAACATAAAGTCTTGGTATGTTAACCATATTTACACCTCAAAAGATGGATTAACAATGCCATTTCAGTTTTTCAACAGCCTCTTCTAAAACCTTTTCTTTCTTAGTTTTCTTTAAAGAAGAATTTCTTATCAGTTCAACGTTATTTACAACATCCTTTATGTTTTTCGGAAGAATCTTTTCCAAAAACTTTCTAACTGTTTTTGAGACCAAAGGTGCTCTGCCAGATGTTGATATTCCTGTAACAAAATTTTCCCTAACAATAACCGATGGAAAAATAAAAGTGCAATATTTCGGACTATCTACACAGTTAACGGGGATTTTCTCTTTTAAGCACAATTCAAAAATAGATTGCTGCAGCTTAATATCATCTGCAGCTACAATAACAATATCTTTATTCTTTATATCCTCATTGCTGGAAAAACTCCTTTTGTGCAGCGTTATTACTCCGCTTGACGCCAATTTTTCGACAAAGGCCGTAGATTGTTTTGCTACAACCGTTATACGGGGCTTAAACAGCAGCAGAGTTTTAATTTTTCTTGATGCCACTTGACCGCCGCCGACAACAAGAACCTCTTTTTCTTGTAAACTGATAAACATAGGGAAAAAAGCCATTTTTTCACCTTTTTAAGTAAAGATTATATGTTGAGCATCCTCAGACAGTGTATAAAATTGTCCCACAGACAGTATTTCATCCACCTCCGGGCATAGATCTTCCTTTTTCACCCCCCATAAATCAATAGTAGCCTTGCACACATATATTTCTCCCCCCGAGTCATGAATCATTTCGATAAACTCTCTGATCGTGGGCATATCGAATTTCTCCATTGTTTGTTTAAATTGATCCGGTGTAAATTCACTGTCTTTATTGGCCAATTTGAGATTATCCATTTTTTTGTCAATTACTGCATCCAGACCATAGGATGTAAAAAACACTATTACATCTATGCCTTCCATCCTTGCTCCGTTTGCCATAATCAACCCCGGGAGCACATCCTCTATTGTATTTCTAGAAATTATAATCGATAGCTTCTTGATATTTTTCTGTTTTACCATATTTTTCTCCTAAATCTTTATATTTACGTTTCATCATTCTACAAAACTATGGCAGAACTTACGAGCTGGTGAATTCCGCCTACCCAATCCCTTTCAAACCCATATATAGGAAACATAGCGTGAAACTGAGTCTTGCATATAGCGCATATTGTGGCAAAGAAATTTACATTGTATTTATCTACAACCTCTTGAAATGCCTGCATTCTCGGCATAACACCGTTTATTCTGACCTGCATTATTTCATCTGTAAGCAATCCTGCTCCTGCACCGCAGCAGAATGTGCTCTCTTTTATCGTACTTTTTCTCATGTCAACAAAATGGTTGGCTACTGATTTAATGAGTTCTCTCGGAATACTGAACTGATCCCCGGGCTGAGAACCCATTCTTGAAGCTCTTGCCACATTGCAAGGGTCGTGATAGGTAATGACCTTATCATCATTTGCCGTTTTGTCTATTTTGATAACATTATCTCTGATTAGACCCAGTGTAAAGTCGCATATATGGCTTGGCTGCGGATAATTATTATCAAGAAAATCAAAAGGACCGTTCATGGTATTGGAGAAATTATAAACCGCCCTCCAGGCATGACCGCACTCTCCTATTATAACCCTTTTGACCTTTAATCGCTTTGCTTCATCCCAAATTCTCTTATTTATCTCTTTTGTGTTATGCCAACTGCCCAAAAACATTCCAAAGTTAGCAGCTTCTGATGCATAAGAAGACATGGTATAGCTTATGCCGGATTGGTAAAATACCTTGGCATAACCCATCATAGATTCTATGTGCGGAAGCGCAAAAAAATCGGCAGATGGAGGAACAAGCAAAACATCGGCGCCTTCCTCGTCAAGAGGTATTCTTATATCTTTGCCTGTTTCGTCTTTTAAATCCTCTTCCAATTCGGTTAAAGTATGTTGTAGTGCTTTTTTATCTATTCCTATGTTATTTCCTGTTCTATATACTTGATGAATAGTGTCGGTTGCATACTTTTCTCCAAATCCTACAGAGTCCATTATTTCACGGGCAGCCATCGTAATCTCGGCTGTATCTATACCGTATGGACAGAAATTTGAACATCTTCTGCATTCTGTACATTGATAAAAGTAGGTATGCCACTTTCTTAAAACATCCTCGGTCATTTCCCAGTGTTCTCCAGCTCTTCCTACCGGGGCTCCCGGGGCAAAATAGTGTCTATATACGCGTCTCATTAACTCCGCTCTGCCTACGGGGCTATTATTAATATCTCCGGTACTTAGAAAAAATTGACATTTATCCACGCACGCTCCGCACCTTACGCAGATATCCATATAATCTTTTAAAGCTTTGTTGTTATCTAAAAGATGTTTAAAGACGCCCAGGGCTTTATCCTGCCATCCCTCTTGCAGCTTCGGAGGAAAACCCAGAGCTTTCATATCCTCTTCTTTTGCCGAGAATGTGAACTCGGTGCCTGCTATTCCGGGTTTCACTTTCGGAGTCTTAATCTTCCCGGTTAGCTTTGGTACATTATACTTTTCCTTAGCCATCTATTTTACCTCCGGGCACATTTAATTAGTGCCGTTTAAATTTTCTTAAAACGCATATTTGCACATAGTAAAGACCTGATCGCCCGAAAAATCATTATCGCTTACATTAATATTTGGAATAGTATTAAAATATTTTGCTTTTATATCTCTGTATTCCAATGTAAGTGTAGTGTATTTTGTCGCCTTTATCTTCACCTGTCCTAAGTATGTATCTACCTTGGGTTTATCATTGTTTGCGAAAGCATTATCGTTTTGGAATTCCACCCAATCATATTCAGCCCCTACAGTCACACTTGGTATAGGTTTTATGGTGGTATTAACATTAAATGCATTTGATTTTGCAGCTTTAGCTGAGCCGTTTACATTATACCAACTGTCAGATGAAAGACTTGTCAATCCTGCATATCCAACAGCTCCGTATGTATAGTTATAGTTTGCACCCACTGTAACCATAGATACGGGAATCTTAATACCGGAGCCGAATGCGTATGATGTTTCTGATTTATCAGTTA
>WGCD01000096.1 GCA_015493995.1 Desulfurellaceae bacterium | reverse complement strand
TCATAGATACGCATACTCCCCGTCAAAAGAATCTATTTTAACCTCAACGATACCATTTTGTTTTTTTTGAGTTAAGACGGTGAAATATTCACTCGCTACCGCTTTGTAATACGTTTTTGAATTTCTCTTTATGGTTGTCGGTTCTATAATAATCCCCGTTTTTTTACCAACCATACCTGCAACAGATTCTCTAAATTTCTTTTTAAACAGCTCTTTCAGGGCTGCATTTCTTTCTTTTACAACAGGACCTCTTTCGAGTTTCAAGCCTATATTTAAAGCCGATGTCAAAGGTCTTTTAGAATAAGTGAACACATGCCCGTAGCTAACGGGCAAAGAGTCTATAAAATCGTATGTTTTTTTAAACTCTTTGTCGTCTTCCGAATAAAACCCGACTATAACGTCAACACCGACAAAAATACCCCTCTTTGTACACTCGTTCACTATCTTCTCAAATTTTTTTGTTGCATAATCCCTGCCCATAAGCTTTAAAATTTTGTCGCTGCCCGACTGAAGAGGTATGTGAAGATGTTTGGCAAATCTCCCTTCGGCAATAATATCTATAAGCTCACTGTCAACATACATAGGCTCTATTGAGCTTATCCTTATCCTCATATCACTATTAAAATCACTTAACTTTCTCAGAAGTTCCTTCAATCTTTTATAGGAACCGATATTGGTACCTGTCAAAACTATTTCCGGGAATTTTTTCAGTTTATCTATTTCTTTTATAACCGATTCAAATTCCTTATCCCTCTCTTTACCTCTTAATTTCGGTATTATGCAGTAAGTACAGTGGTTGTTGCATCCTTCCTGAATCTTGATAAAAGCTCTGCTTCTTCCTTGGTAATTGTTTAAGGTTGAGTTTATCGGGTATGTTTTGGTGCTGTCGCTAACATCAATATGCCTATTTTCCAATGCTTTCTTTATGTTTTGTTTATAGCTGTTTCCAACGATAATTGCGTTTAAGTCACCTTCCAAATAACTGTCGCAGCCTGTGTAGATAATGGCGGCTTTCGGGTTTATTTTGAAGGCTTTTTTTGCTTTTTGCCTTGATTCTTTGGCTGCTTTTGCCGTAACCGCACAGGAGTTTATTATGTACAAATCGCAACTGCTATTAAAATCGACAAATTCATATTCGCCGCTCAACTCTTCAATCATCAGTTGAGTTTCATACTGATTCAGCTTGCATCCGAAAGTTGCTATGGAAGCTTTTTTCATAAACTCCCTTTTGTTGTAGGCGTCTCGTCTGTTTTAACAAGAGCATCTTTTAGAGCATATGCAACGGATTTGAAAACAGCCTCTGCAATGTGGTGTTTGTTCGAACCTGACAGCTGCTTTATGTGCAGAACAATTCTTGCGTTATTAACAAAAGCCCTGAAAAACTCCTCAACCAGCTCTGAATCAAAATCACCGATATTACCGGATAAATCGCAGTCAAAATTGAGGTATATTCTGTTGCAAATATCCACACTGCTTAATATTAACGCTTCATCCATAGGTATTGCTGCATAACCGAATCTCTTGATTTTTCTGTTTTCCAAAGATTTCTTCATTAAAGCACCCAAAACAATTCCCACATCCTCAACCGTATGGTGAAAATCAACATCCAAATCTCCGTCGGCTTTAACATAGATATCTATGCCGGAGTGCTTGGACAAACTCTCAAGCATATGGTTTAAAAAGCCAACGCCGGTATCAATGTTGCTGTCACCGATTCCATCAATATCTATCGTAGCATTTACGACGGTCTCTTTGGTTATCCTCTTTAGATTTACTCGACTCATCTGTCCCTCTCAATAATAAGTTTTGCAATCTCAATCAAACCCCCGCTGTTTTTTAAATTTTCCACCTGCTCAACAGCCATATCTTTTAGTTTATCAGCCAGTTCGTATGACTTATTCAGTCCGTAAACCTTCGGATATGTGAGCGTATCGTTAATATCATCAACCCTTTTTTTGCCCATTTTTTTCTCATCTCCGACAACATCAAGACAGTCATCAATGATTTGAAAGGCAACCCCGCTGTATAGACCGTATTTTTTGATTTTTTCAAGTTCGCTTACACTCGGATTTCCACACAAAGCACCGCATACGACACTTGCCTGCAGCAATTTTGCCGTTTTATGTTTATGGATGAAATTTACAAGAAATTTATCTTTGTATTGTGATAATTGTTTTTCACTTGATAGAATGTCGGCTGCCTGTCCCGTAACCATACCGCCAATCCCGGCGTTATCGCTCAATATTTTTGCCACGTTAACCTTTTTTTCATCGCTAAGATTGGAGTTTAAAATAATATTGAAAGCATAGGTATTCAATCCGTCACCTGCAAGTATTGCCAATGCCTCGGAAAAGACCTTATGGTTTGAAGGCTTTCCTCTTCTAAAATCATCATTATCCATAGCCGGCAAATCGTCGTGAATTAAGGAGTAGGCGTGCAACAGTTCAATAGCCCCTGCAACATAAACGGCATCCTCCATATTGGCATTAAACATACTTGCAGCAAGCATTACCAACATAGCCCTTATGCGCTTTCCTCCGCTTTTTGGCGTATAAAAAAGCGCTTCGTTAAACAAAGGCGGGAAAATTCTTTGCAGAGAGAGCCTTTCTATAAAATCATCCACCAAAACCTTGTAGTTATTCAGAATCTCTTTCAAATTCTTCGCTCTCCATATCCTTATTTTTAACTCCCGTTATTAACCTTACCCTGTTTTCAGACTCTTCAAGTTTCTTGGAGCAAAAATCCACGAGTTTCATTCCTTCTTCATATAGATTAACAGCCTCATCAAGCATAATGTCCTCTTGCTCAAGCCTTTTTGATATAACCTCAAGCCTTGCTAGCGCCTCTTCAAATGTTTTTATCTTCATCACGGTCTCCAATAGGTAATATCTTTTCTTATGCTATTTTTATCAAAAACAGATTTTATGTCAATCAACACGCCGCTTTTCTCAACAAAGCCTACCACGGAATTAAGATTTTGTAAAAACTCACTATGTTTCACAGCCAGTATAACACATCCGTACTGTTTTGAAAGCTCATCTTTATTCTTTAAATTAAGACCGTAAGTCTCCCTCACCTCATTTTTATCGGCAAGAGGGTCATAAATATCAACATAAATCCCGAACTCTTCAAGCTCCCTTACAACATCAACAACCTTAGAATTTCTAATATCGCCGACATTCTCTTTAAATGTTATACCCAAAACCAAGGCATTTGCACCCAGAACAACCCTGCCGCTTTTGATAATTTTTTTAACCGTCTGTTTTGCTATGTATTCACCCACAGAATCGTTAATTCTCCTGCCGGCAAGGATAATTTCCGGGTGATATCCGAGTTCCTGAGCTTTATAGGTCAGATAATACGGGTCAACACCAATGCAGTGACCCCCAACAAGACCAGGCTCGAAGGATAAAAAATTCCACTTGGTTTTTGCAGCCTCAAGAACACTTTTTGTGTCTATATCAAGTTTCTCAAAAATCATAGACAATTCGTTCATTAAGGCTATATTCAAATCTCTCTGCGTATTCTCTATGACCTTCGCTGCTTCGGCGGTTCTTATATTTTCGGCTTTAAAAATGTTGTTACTGTTAATTGCTCCGTAAATTCCAGAAAGAAGCTCTGTCGTTTGCTTGTTGCAGCCGCTTACTATCTTCGTGATTTTATCAACTGTATGAACTCTGTCTCCGGGGTTTATTCGCTCAGGTGAATATCCCACAAAAAAATCCTTGCAATATTTTAAGCCTGTAATCTTTTCAATTATAGGAACGCAAACATCTTCGGTTGTTGTAGGATAAACGGTGGATTCGTAAACAACACAACTGCCCTTTTTAATATTTTGAGCAACAGTTTTTGTAGCCTCAATTACCGGCGTTAAATCGGGCAGTTTATGCTTATCTATGGGGGTAGGAACGGCAACTATTATTAAACCGGCTTCCTGTAAAGATTTGGGGTCGTTGCTGAACACTATATTGTTATC
Source organism: Desulfurellaceae bacterium (assembly GCA_015493995.1). GTDB lineage: Bacteria > Campylobacterota_A > Desulfurellia > Desulfurellales > Hippeaceae > S144-51. The sequence goes on along the minus strand of WGCD01000096.1, from coordinate 6,238 downwards.
TTTAAAATCTTCGGCTTTTAACTCGTTTGTTTTATCTATTCCGGCTTTAAGCTCTTCTATCCTTTGTCTATTTATGTCAAAACCAATTGTATCGAAATGTCTCGAAAGATGTGCAAGAAGCGGCATGCCTACATATCCCAATCCGACAACGGCTATTTTCTCTTTCCTTTCCTTAAAATCTTCAAGAGTCACCTTTTCCTCCAAACACTTTTTAAGTCAAGTTTATACATTTTTTGGAGATTTTTTTAAAGAAAAATCTCTCTGATTCCTTAATTTGAAAGTTTCATTAAAAAATTTTATCCTTCTTTTTGCTGTTATAAAGCTGTTTTTAATCGATTTCGCTTCGGATGAACCTGTTTTTGTATTTGTTTAGCATCTTTTTTTGTTGACCATTACTCATTATCTTGATAAAAAACCATCAAGTAAACTAACCCTAAGAGGAGGTGTTATGAAAAAATTTGCAAGCCTGATTTTGGTCGTATCCATTGTTGTGTTTGGTGTTGGCTATATGTCTCAGGCAAAAAGCTCCAAGATAAAAGCAGCGTTTCTATATGTAGGACCGCACAACGACGGCGGTTGGAGCCAGGCACACGATGAGGGAAGAATCTATTTACAGAAGCATCTGCCTTATGTTGAGACGGCATATTCTGAATCTGTCCCAGAAGGTGCACCCTGCGAAAAAATCATCAGAGATTACATACACAAGGGATACAAAGTTATTTTCGGCACAAGCTTCGGTTTTATGGACTCTATGTATAACGTTGCAAAAGATTATCCCGACGTCATATTCGAACACTGCTCCGGGTATAAGACAAGAAAAAATATGGGAACCTATTTCGGTAGGATGTATCAGGCTGACTATCTTTCAGGTCTCGTTGCCGGCATGATGACAAAAACAAACTACATAGGTTTTGTGGCTCCTTTCCCGATACCTGAGGTCATAAGAGAAATAGATTCATTCACCATCGGTGCAAGAGAGGTTAATCCAAAGGTAGAGGTGCACGTAATCTGGACAAATTCCTGGTTTAATCCGGTTAAAGAGCGCTCGGCAGCAGAAACCTTCATAGCAAACAAAGCAGATATAATTGCAAGCGGCTGCGACTCACCGGCTTCGATAGAAGGAGCAAAAAAGGCTCACATATTCGCAATAGGATACGACAGAGATAATTATGCAAAATTCCCTAACACACTTCTAACTTCAAGAATATGGCATTGGGGCGTATTTTATACAAAAACACTCAAAGAGATACACAACGGAACCTGGAAATCAACCCAATATTGGGGAGGATTAAAAGACGGCATTGTCGGATTGGGTAAGTTCGGCAACAAAGTGCCCAAGAAAGTAAGGAACTACGTATTAAAAAGGGAAAAACAAATAATTGACGGCAAATTGAAGATATTTGAGGGTCCTATTTACAGCAACAAGGGTAAGTTAATGGTTAAAAAAGGTGAAGAGCTGTCAGACAAAGATAAACTTTCATTACAGTGGTTTGTTAAAGGTGTTGTAGGAAATATACCAAACAAATAGAAATGAATAAAAACAACTCCATAGCCGGGATATGTCGTCCCGGCTTACTTTTCTTTGAAAAACATAGCGATGAATAAAATTACGGTGCTGAAAGCGACAGACATAACCAAAAAGTTCCCTGAGACCGTTGCAAACGAGGGTATAAATTTCTCTTTACATAAAGGGGAGATTCATGCCCTTTTGGGTGAAAACGGAGCCGGTAAAACCACATTTATGAACATACTCTACGGGATATATATGCCAACAAAAGGAGAAATTCTAATAAACGACAAACCCGTTAGAATAAAAACCCCCCTTGATGCAATAAATAACGGAATAGGAATGATTCATCAACATTTTATGCTTGTTGAGCCTTTAACCGTTTTGGAAAATATTGTTTTGGGACTTAAAGAGCAGGGCATAGTGGTTGATAGAAAAGCCGCAAAAAAGAAGCTGAAAGAGATAGCAGAACTCTATTCGCTTGAGGTTAATCCTGATAAAAAAATATGGCAGCTGTCCGTTGGTGAACAGCAGAAGGTTGAAATAATCAAGGTTCTCTTTAGAGGTGCAAACATACTCATACTTGATGAGCCCACAGCTGTTTTAAGACCACAGGAAACCGAGCCGCTGTTTGATATATTAAGAAAAATGAAGAAAGACGGAAAAGCCATAATCTTTATCACCCATAAACTTGACGAAGTTATGGCGGTTTCCGATAAAATATCGATTTTAAGGAAAGGACGCCTTGTGAAAACGGTTGACAAAGAAGGCGTAACAAAAAGACAGCTTGCGGAAATGATGGTTGGAAGAGCTGTTCTGTTTGAGTTTGAAAAGAAAGAAAAAAAAGCAAAAGAGACACTGTTAAGCGTAGAAAATCTCGATGTATATTCAACTCAACAGGGAGTAAAGGTTGTAGAAGATGTTAATTTTACGGTTAAAAAAGGAGAAATACTCGGAATAGCCGGAATTTCAGGAAACGGACAGCAGGCTATAGTTCAAACTATTGCGGGATTAAGAAGAGCTGTAAAAGGTAAAATTGTTTTCGAGGGCAAAAACATAACCAACAAATCTCCGAGGTATATTGCCCAGATAGGAATAAACTACATACCGGCAGACAGAATAGGAATGGGGCTTGCCTCAGATTTATCCTGTATAGACAACGCAATAATGAGAAATTACTACAAAAAACCCATATCATCAAGTTGGATAATAAATTATAAAAAATCGGAAGAGCATACAAGAAGAATTGTTGATATGTTTAATATTGCAGTTGCAGACATTTTTGCTCCCATAAAACTTTTATCCGGCGGTAATATGCAAAAACTGCTGTTCGCAAGAGAGCTGTTTGAAAACCCGAAACTTCTGATTGCATCATACCCGACAAGAGGGTTAGACATCGCTTCAACCGAATTTGTAAGAAAGCAGATGCTTAAAATAAGAGATGAGGATATGTCCGTTATTTTAATTTCTGAGGATTTGGATGAAATTCTATCTATATCAGACAGGATAGCCGTTGTCTATAAGGGGAAAATTATGGGCATAGCAGATGCGAGAGAGATTGATAAAAACACAATAGGTTTAATGATGGCAGGAACAAGATTAGAGGATATAACATTATGATATACTTTGAAAAAAGGGAAAACATATCTGCAAAATTAAAGGTTGTTATACCCGTTGTTTCATTGATAATAGGCATTCTATTTGGAGCTTTGGCTATTGTTGTTGTGGGAATCAACCCGTATGCCGTCTATAAGTCTCTGTTTGTAAATGCATTCGGAAGCTGGTATGCATTCTCAGAGACTCTGGTTGCAGCAACACCGTTAATGCTCATTACAGCCGGTTTAATTTTGGTATTTAAGATGGGTATCTGGAACATAGGCGCATACGGTCAATACATAATGGGCGCAATATTCAGCTCGTATTTCGCTATTTTTATGCCGCCTGGTGTATCAAAACCGCTTATGCTTACCTTAATGTTTGCAGGCGGAGCAATCGGTGGCGCTATTTGGGCTGTCATTCCTGCAATTTTAAAGGTTTTTTGGGAAGTAAACGAGGTGATTACGACACTGCTGTTGAACTATATAGCTTTGTATGTTCTAAAATTTCTAATGTACGGTCCATGGAAAAATCCGAAAAGTTTCGGATTTCCGCTTTCAAAACCGTTTCCATCTTCCGCTCAACTGCCCGTACTTTTTGAACATACCCGCATCAACCTCGGTTTGGCTTTTGCCCTAATATCGATTATTGTAATCTGGTTTATTATTAAAAAAACTAATTTCGGATATGAGGTAAGAGTGATAGGCAATAATCCTACAACTGCAAAATATGCGGGAATAAGCGTGGGTAAAAACATAATAATAGCAATGGCTATCAGCGGAGCACTGGCAGGAATAGCAGGAATGGTTCAGGTTTCGGGTATAATTCACTTTCTACAGGTTAAGATAAACGCTAATTACGGTTATACTTCGATTATCGTTGCATGGATTTCATATCTGAATCCGGCTCTTTGCCTTTTGAGTTCGATTTTGTTTGGCGGGCTTGAATCAGGGGGATACTCAATTCAAATAAGTATGAGGGTTTCATACGGAATAGTTGGCTTAATAGAAAGTATCGCTCTTTTTAGTATAGTTGGAGCACAAATTTTCTTAAATTATAAATTAAGGTGGAAAAAATGAGTGCATCACACCACACGACAATCGTAATCCTTCTTCTTTCAAACGCTATAAAAGCCGGGACGATACTGCTTTTTCCAACAATAGGTGAAATATTTGCAGAGAGAGTCGGAATATTAAACCTCGGAGTTGAAGGTATGATGTTAATCGGAGCCTTTTTCGGGTTTATAGTAACCCGTTTAACAAACAATCCATACTTAGGATTTATAGCAGGAGTCCTTGCCGGCGGTATTGCCTCTTTGATACACGCATTTATCTCCATAACTTTAAGGGGTAATCAAATAGTAAGCGGTCTTGCTTTGACAATTTTTGGTGCCGGATTTACGACATTTTACGGTCAAAGATGGATAAATATGAATCTGAACGCCTCTTTTGAGAATCTAAAACTCCCTATTTTATCAAACATACCTGTAGCGGGGAGCATCTTATTTAATCAGGATATAATCGTCTATCTTTCATATATTTTGGCGTTTGTTATGTGGTTTATTCTCTATAAAACTATGATAGGAATAAATTTAAGAGCTGTGGGAGAAAATGCAAAAGCAGCAAACGCAATGGGTATAAATGTTTACAGAGTCAGGTATATATGGACTTTTTTCGGAGGATTGATGGCTGGAGCCGGCGGGGCTTATCTGACCATAGGTTATGCTCCGTTTTGGCTTGACGGAATCACAGCAGGAAGGGGCTGGATAGCCATTGCCCTTGTTATTTTTGCAATGTGGGACCCGTTAAAAGCCGTTGTTGGCGCCTATCTGTTTGGAAGCATAAACGCCTTGCAATTTCAACTCCAGGCAACGGGAACGACGATTCCTTCTGCAATTTTAAATATGCTGCCGTACCTTGTTACATTTATCGCAATAGTTCTCACAAGCATTATTGTAAAAGCCAAGCATATAAGGCCTCCCAAAGAGCTCGGAATACCCTATTCAAGAGAGGAAAAATAGCAAAAACTTTTGATTTAAGACAAATAGAAAATTTAAGTTTTTAACAACATATTCGATGCCGCAACATACCCGCTTGCAAAGGCAAAAGCAAAATTATAGCCCCCTCTTGCGCCCACAATATCCAGCACCTCTCCGGCAAAATAGAGACCCTTAATAAGCTTTGATTCCATCGTATTAACATCAATCTCGTCTGTTTTAACTCCGCCACCGCATGCTTCCGCATACTTAAACCCGTGTGTTGCCGTTACTTCAAATCTCATATTAAACATTTCGTTGACAATCTGCTTTATGGATTTATGGTTTAAAGAGGAGATACTACTCATTGCATCAATCCCAGCCTTTACAAGCACAGCCTTTGCAACTTTTAAAGGTAACATCCCCGATAAAACGGTTAAAATATCATACTCTTTCAGATTTTTTTGTGCAAAAAGAAGCCTGCTTCCAATATACTGCTTTTCAATACCGGGAAGTAAATTAATCGATATCTCAACCCTTTTATTGATTTTAAGGTAAAACGAGGCTTGTGTTGATATATCCAACACTGCAAAACCCGAGACTCCGTATTTGGTAAAAAGAACATCACCTAAAATTTCGTTCTTTTTCTTGCTGTCGGCGTACAAAGCAACCGATGCCTTTATTTTAACGCCCTCCATACGCCTAAACAGACTGCCTTTCAGTTCAAGGGGAACCAAAGCCGGATAAGGAGGGTTGAGCAGATGACCGAAAGATAACGCAATCTCAGTTCCGTTTTTTGAAGCCCCAAGCTGAGGAGCTGCAAGCAAACCAGAAGCTATTAAAACCCTGTCGTATTCACCAAGAATGCCGGCATCGTTCAAAAGGGCAAACCCATTGTTTGTTTTTTTAATTTCTAAAACCGGTGTGTTTGTCAATACGTTTATATCAAGTTTATTAAGATGTGCCTCAAAAATCTTCACAACGGATTTGGCTTCGTCCGACAAAGGATAGACCCTTCCGTTTTCTTTTACATCAAGAAGCAGACCCATATTTAAACAAAATTCTTTAAACAGATTAAAATCAAACCTTTTCAGCACTTTAACAGCGAAAGACGTATCCTCACCGTAATAGTTATTACTTGATATTGATGTATTAAAGAT
>WGCD01000095.1 GCA_015493995.1 Desulfurellaceae bacterium | reverse complement strand
GTTATATCCAGTTTGTCGTTCCAGTATATTACGTTAATTCCCCTGCCCGTTTCAAGCACCGCATCGATGTTATGCTTAACGGCATACTTTTTTATGATTTTTACAATATCGTTTATCATTTTACTTGAAAGTTTATTCTCTTTTTCTCTTATCTCCTGAGCCGCACTTGCTTTATATTGCTGCAAGTCTCCAATTTTATTCTCATATAAATTAGTTTCTTTCTTTTTTTCGGCTTTGCTTATTTTTTTATTTTGCAGTTTTTTGGCTATCGACTTAATGTTTTCTATCTTTCTGTTTATAACCATTTTTTTCGCCGCAATCAAGCTATCTATTTGGGATTTGGCGTTTTTACCCGCCTGAGAATTCGACATAACTTTACCTAAATCAACCACAGCTATAGTGGAAGAAAAAGCATTTATGCCAGCCATACTAAACAGAACAACAAATAAAATTACAAAAACCTTTTTCACTAAACCATCCTCCTAAATTTATTAAAACAGCGCTCCCATAGAAAACTGAAACACTGTTGTTTTCTCACCGTCTCTCGGAGAGAGATTTTTACCCACCTCAATTCTAACAGGACCAAGCGGCGATATCCACCTGATACCCGCACCTGCGTCCTTTCTTAAATCCGAAAAGTCATATCCGCTGAGCCAGGAATTTCCTATGTCATAAAAACAAACACCGTAGAACTTAAGCGAGCTCAATATGGGAAATATTATCTCGCCGGATGCATACATATCTCTGTTTCCTCCGATGTAGTTATCGTCTGCATCCTTAGGAGAAACCGTGCCGGTATCAAAACCCCTCAAGTTGTTTATGCCGCCTAAGAAAAACCTTCTGTTTACAGGAACCTCTTTACCGCCAAATCCGCTTGCATACCCTATCTCTCCTTTTATATGACCTATAAGATCTAACGGGAGTCTGTGAAAATATTCGCCAAAAAGAACGTTTTTCACATACCTTCTGTCGCCCCCGAGACCGGCTATCCTCAAGCTGTTTGAAGCGTTAATACCGCTTGTTGGAAATATGTTGTTGTCCAAACTGTTGTATTTGATAAAAGGCACAACAGCGCTTTCAATATAACTGCCCTCTTCCTGCTCCAAATAGTATCCCGGGTAGTCTGTATCAAGCGTAATCTTATCAAAAGATAAAGAATACTTTGAACCTACCGACAAATCGTCGTCCCAAAAACGTTTTGCCACCGTAACAACAAAACCGGTTGATTTGTGAGTATAGTCATATCCCTCGTATTCTTGGTGAAATATATTAATCCCCGCAGATATTGGTCTGTTGTCAACCCATGGGTTTACAAGGTGCAAATCAAAAAGAGATGTCTTGGCGCTAACATTGGCAGACAGCTTGCCGTAGATTCCGCTGCCGAAAAGGTTCTGCTCAGAAACGGAAGCCTGGGCGCTAATTTTATCATATGAACCGTAACCGAAACCAAATGTCAACATTCCAGTCGGTTTTTCTTCCACGGCTACCTTCATATCAACCCTGTTTTTACCCACACGTTTTGTTGATATCTTGACACTCTTAAAAAAGTTCAGGTTCATAATCTTTTGCCTCGAGCGCCTTATTTTACTTATTGAATACAAATCCCCCTCTTTTAGTCTGAGCTCTCTTCTTATAACGTTGTCGTGTGTTTTTGTGTTACCGACTATTGTTATCCTGTTAATATAGACCAAAGGTCCTTTATTTACCACAAGCGTCAAATAAGCGTTGTTTTTCTTTTTGGTTATTCTCGGGTTAACATCCGCAAAAGCATACCCTTTGTCACCGTACATATCGGTAATTTTTTCTATATCTCGCCTCAATGTGACAATATCAAACGGTTCGTTCACCTTAAGGTTCATAACCTCTCTCAGCTGTTTCGCTTTAAACGGTGCTATATCCTTGAATTTAACGGATTTTAGTATATACTGCTTCCCTTCCTTCAAAGAAAAGTCTATGTGTGCGTTTCCCGTATCAGGCTCAACATTTACCAAAGGACCTTTTACATCCACATCAAGATAGCCTTTAGAGAGATATTGGTCTCTTATTTTTTGGGCGTCACTCCCCAAATCATTGATTCTTAACTTGCCCGTGTAAAACCACGGCAAGAAGGTCAAGATATAGGGACCTTTTTTTCTGTGATTGCTTAAATCGTCTAACAAATCATCTGTGTTTATATGCCTGTTTCCTATAACATTGACATCCCTGATAACGGTTTCCTTGCTCTCTTTTATGTCAAATTCTATATCGACTCGATTGTTTTCCACTGGCTTGATTTTATATGCTATTCTCGTTAAAAACATACTTTTTGACGCATACATACCCATCATTTGATTTATTGTTTGATTTATAAGATTTTTATTTAAAATATTGTACGGCTTTATTTTCAAGGCTTTTTGCAGCTTCTTATCGGATATTTCGTCATTACCGACGAAGGTTATAAACCTGACGGATGGTTTTTCCACAACCTTGTATATCAGTTCGTATCCGCCTTCCTGATTTTTCACAATGGCGCTGACGGTTTTGTAAAATCCTAAGGCGTATATGTTTTTTATGTCCTCATCTATTGTTTTTAAATTTATATTTGTTCCAACCTTGCTTTTGACCACGCTTAAAACGGTGGCTTTATCGCTTCTCACCGTGCCTTCCACACCTATGGAAACAATAGTTTTCGAGAAAGCGTTAACGGAAAATATCAAAACAAACAGCACTATCAGTTTAACTATTTTTTTCACTTATTACTCCTCCGCTTAAAAACAATATTCTGTCGCACATATTCGCCACCTCTTCGTTATGAGTAGCTATAATAAAGGTTGTTTTCTTAGATGAGTTTATATCTCTCATAGAGGTAACTATATCTATTGAACTGGTTTTGTCAAGATTAGCAGTTGGCTCATCCGCAATGATAATATCCGGGTCGTTCATCAACGCCCTTGCAAGCGCAACCCTCTGCATCTCCCCGCCTGATAGCTTGTATATCATCTTGTCATACATAGAAGATGGAAGTCCGACCACCTCAAGCAGACGTTTGGCTTTTACGGTATCTGCATAAGAGTTTTTTATCATACCGGGAATCGTAACGTTTTCTGTAACGTTTAACTCACCTATGAGTGAATAAAATTGGAACACAAAGCCTATGGTAAGATTGCGCCTTCTTGCAAGCGCCTCTTTATCGTTAAAATTAACCCTCTCTTCGTTTATATAAATATCCCCCTTATCGGGTTTATTTATCAGACCCAATATATGCATAAGCGTTGATTTTCCGCTGCCGGATACACCCATTAAAGCAACCATTTCACCCTTTTCTATTGATAAAGAAATGCCTGATAGAACCTCTATCGTTTTATTGCCGCTAAAAAACGATTTATATATATCAACGGCTCTCAACATCACTGTCTCAACACCTCAACGATATCGACACCTGCCGCCTTTTTTGCAGGATACAGACTTGCCAGAATCACAAGCAAAAAAGCCGAAACAGATATCACAGCCACATATGTAAAACCTATGTCAACCGGTATGGTATTTATGTAGTAAACACTGCTCGGCAATTTGATAAAATGGTACCTACTCAACAAAAAACTCAAAAGCAGTCCCAAAAAATCACCGAACAAAACCCCTATGGCTCCGATAATAGCTGCCTGTTTTAAAAATATGTTTTTAATATTTCTTTTCGTAGCCCCGAAAGCCATCAATACAGCCATATCCTTCACCTTCTCCATAGCAAGCATCATTAAAGAGCTGGTTATGTTAAACGCAGCAACAAGAATAACCAGCATTAAAATAACAAACATAGCAAGTTTCTCCAACTTCAAAGCACTAAAGAAATTGCTGTTTAAATCAATCCAGTTTGAAGCGTAAAATCCCGGTTTAAGATACTTTACAAGCGTATTGGAAAACTGTTTTGCCCTATACGGGTCTTTCAAGATTATGGCTATAGTGTTGATTTTATTTGTCATCTCGGTCTTTGCCCACAACTCTTTTATGGGAATATAGACAAATGTGGTGTCGTAATCATACATACCCGATTTGAATATACCGGTTATTTTAGCAGTAAAAGACAGAGGGGCAAATCCAAACGGCGTAACCTTGCCAAACGGCAGAGTTATCCTTATTTTGTCTCCGACTCTTAAACCTATCATTTTTAAGAGTTCCGAGCCTACGACAACACCGTTGGTTTCTCCTTTTATATATTTTTTCAGTTCACCGCTGCTTTTTATTTTAACACCGTTTAATATACCGCCGCTTGAAAACCTATCCGAGCTTACAATGCACTGCATAGTTAATAGCGGGTAAACATATTTAACGCCCGAAAGCTTTTTTATCTTCTTTACAAACACAGGGTTATACTCAAAAACACCGGAAAAATTCTTGACAAAAACGTGGGGGTTGACACCGATAATCTTCTGTTCAAGTTCATTATCAAAACCATTCATAACACCCATAACAATAATCAAAGCTGCAACACCGAGTATGATACCGGCTATTGATATAAAAGACGAAAAGGAGATAAACCTCTCCGTCTTCTTGGATTTTATATATTTAAGGGCAAGAAACGACTCGAACTTCACTTTATTTTACAACGGTTTTGTGAGTGCAAGCTTGAGAACCTCTTCCATATTTTTAACAAAATGATATTTCAGTTTTTTGGACTTGATTTGATTTTCTATCTCACTTGCATCTTTTTTGTTTTCATAAGGTACTATAATATCGTATATACCCGCTCTTAATGCTGCCAAGGTTTTCTCTTTTAGTCCGCCTATCGGTAACACACGTCCTGTAAGCGTTATCTCCCCTGTCATTGCAACGCTGTTTTTAACAGGGATATCCGATAAACAGGAAATTATAGCCGTGGCAATGGTAATACCCGCAGAAGGTCCGTCTTTTGGCGTAGCACCTTCGGGAACGTGTATATGTAAATCGTATTTTTGGTAAAAATCCTCCTCAAGTTTAAGCATATCGTACTTGCTTCTTGCAAATGTAACGGCAGCTTGAGCCGATTCCTTCATAACATCACCCAAAGAGCCTGTCAACATCAGCTTGCCGCTTCCTTTTACCTTTGCAACCTCAATAAACAAAACCGCTCCGCCAACAGCCGTCCAGGCAAGCCCGGTAGCTATTCCCACATAATCTCTGTCAAGCATCTCGCTAACGGTAAAATAGGGAACGCCGAGATACTTTTGCAGTATATTGGATGTTATTGTCATAGACTCTATCTTTTTCCCTTCTGCTATCTGTCTTGCTATCTTTCTCAAAACCTTGGAGACGGTTTTCTCCAAATTTCTAACGCCCGCTTCTTTGGTGTAACTTTCTATAATCTTCCTTATTGCTCCGTCAGTCCATCTTATATTGTAAGGCTCAAGCCCCTGTTCCTTGGTCTGTCTCGGAATGATATATCTTTTGGCAATTTTCATCTTTTCCTCAACAGTATATCCCGAAAGTCGTATAACCTCCATCCTGTCAAGCAGGGGAGACGGTATGGTTTCGGTTGTATTCGCCGTTGTAATGAAAAACACCTCCGACAAGTCAAACGGAACGCCGAGATAGTGGTCTTCAAATTCGCTGTTTTGCTCGGGGTCTAACACCTCCAACAGTGCACTTGAGGGGTCTCCGCTGAAATCTCTTCCGAGTTTGTCGACCTCATCAAGCACAAAAACAGGGTTTTTGACACCGGCTTGCTTTAACCCTTGAATAATCCTGCCGGGCAGAGCGCCAACATACGTTCTTCTGTGACCCCTTATCTCCGCCTCGTCTCTGACCCCGCCAAGAGAAATCCTTACAAGCTTTCTGTTTATGGCTCTTGAAATGGATTTTGCCAAAGAGGTTTTACCTACACCCGGAGGTCCGACAAAGCAAAGAATGGGTCCTTTCATATCCTTTTTTAGTTTTTTCACAGACAGATATTCAAGTATCCTCGTTTTGGCATCCTTTATGTCGTAGTGGTCTTCATCAAGGATTTTGGCAACCTCTTTTATGTTAATCTTCTCTTTTGATGTTTTGCTCCAGGGCATTGCAATCATCCAATCGAGGTATGTCCTAATAACGTTTGCCTCGGCAGAATCAGGGTGCATTTTTGAAAGCCTTGAGAGCTGTTTTTTAGCCTCTTTTAAAGCGATTGAAGGCATTTTAGCCTTTTTGATTTTTTCTTTTAACTCCTCTATCTCATCAGACCCGTCGCCTTCACCAAGCTCCTTTTTGATTGCCCTCATCTGCTCCCTTAAAAAATATTCCTTCTGGGTCTTGGATATCTCCTCTCTTGCCTCGTTTTGTATCTTTGTCTGTAAAGCGAGAAGCTGCAGCTCTTTATCCAATATCTCATTGAGTTTTTTTAGTCTGTCTCCAACGTAGGACAACTCCAAAAGCCCCTGAGCCACATCGGTTTTAAGCTGTATATTGCTCGCTATTATGTCCGTAAATTTATCAGGTTCGTCTATATTGTTTGCTATTACAACTATATCATTGGGTATGTTTTTATTGTAAGCCACAAGCTGCTGAAGCTGTTCCTTAACGGTTCTCATCAAAGCCTCAACTTCCATATTGTCTTTCTCGGTATCCGGCAGTATATCGTGAAGCTCTTCTATTTCGGCTTCTATGTACGGGCTCATCTGCTTGAAGTCTTTAACCCTGACCTTTTTTAAGCCTTGGGTTAATATTTTTACTCTGCCGTCAGGCATTTTCAGCATTCTAAGTATCAAGCATACCGTTCCCGTGTGGTATAAATCGTCCTCTTTAGGATTGTTCTCATCGGGAGTTTTTTGTGTTAGTGTTACTATCATTCTGTCTTTTGACAGGGCTTCGTCTATAGCCTTGATTGAAAAATCCCTTCCCACAAAAAGCGGCATAATCATATAAGGAAATACAACTATATCTCTTAAAGGCAAAACCGGCAGAGACTCCGGCAAGTCCATCTCTTCGTCTATTTTCATCGTCTCCAAATTATCCATAAATCCATCACCCCTTGTTAACTACTATTCTTAATATTCCTTTTTTATAGCTCACATTCTCTACATCTTTTATCGAAACAGGAAAATCCACGGTCTTTTTAAACGTCCCGAATATACGCTCCGCCCTGACATACCTTGCATTATCCACAGAACTCTTTTTCTTTACACCCAAAACCGCAATGCTGTTTTCAAACACATCTATTTTAAAGTTATTTTCATCCAAACCTGCAATCTCCAAATCAACATAAAACCGCCCCTCTTTTTCAAACACATCGCACGGCGGTTCAAGCATATCGGAATTTTTCAGTACGAAGCCGATAAGCTCTATAATTTCCCTGTTTACTATTTTTTTTGTTTTCATCTATGGTATTTCTTTTACATATTCACTGTCAGGATAGAGTTTTTTAAGTTGAGCAAAAAATTTCTTTGCCTCATTTTTCTTGCCGAGATGCCAATAAACCCTGCCTAAAAGATAGAGCATCTCATCGTTAAATCTGACATTTTTAAAATGCTTATACATATAGTCAAGCCGATTTTTTGCAGCTTTAAAATGGTCTAAATCGGCATAAAATTTAGTCACAAAAAGTTCGTGCTTATATATCTCCACAGCGCAGTTTGTAATATATGTGTATATTTTCTCTGTATAGGGATTATTCGGATACTCTCTTAACAATTCAATAAATTTTTTCAAAGCAAGTCTTGCCGGAGTCGCATCCAATTTGTAGCCGTTTCTCGATTTATAATAGCTCAAGGCTATCTTGTATTTTGCATAAACAACATTTTTATCTATAGGGTACAATTTAACAAATCTTTTATAGTAGTCCCTCGCAAGTATATATTCGCCTTTTGCAAAATAGACATCGCCCAAAGCAAGCATAGCCCTTTTGGCATACACACTGCCGGGGTGTTGCTCGTTTACCATATCCAAAGAGTGCTCTGCATCGTCATAGTCGTGGTCAACATACTGTTGAATACCCTCGTTATACCATTCGTATGCACTTTTTTCTTGCTCTGTCGGCACAATTTTTTTATTGCTTGAGCAGCTCGATAAAATCAGCGCACTCCCGACTAAAATCACAAATAACCTTTTCATCTTTTTAATTCTCCTATTTTTAACAGCAACTCTCAGCAACCCGGATTTATACCGCTTGGGTCCTCCATCCAATCGTCGTCGTCTTCCCAGGTTTTCTCGGATATGCTTTTGGTTGCGGCGCTCTCCAATGTAGTAGCATCGAGCCGCTCATCCGAACTGCTGCTTTTGTCTTTGTCATCAGGCATAACTACACCTCGGTAAATCTTATTTGTTTAACAAGGTTTTTCCCTGCTGATTCGTTTATTTTATCAACCATCTTTTCTTCGAAGAAGGACAGCTCCTGTGCCCACGAAGAAGAGGGCACCTTTATTTTTAGCAATCCGTTTGATAAGCTGACTATTTTCATACTTTCCACAATCTCTTTTGCAAATATATCTTTTAAAACCGCGTATATGCTCCATAGCTCAACAGCCTTCCCCAGTCCCGCATCTTTAAGCACGGAGTCTGCAATCTTGGCAACACTATCGGGTTCTTTCATCTATGGCGCACCCGGGGGGATTTGAACCCCCAACCTTAAGATCCGGAGTCTTATGCTCTATCCTGTTTGAGCTACGGGCACATCGTTCTTAACCATAACGGTCCACCTGTTTCTACCTTTTTTAAGAACGTTATCCACCGTAGCCTTTTTTGTTACAACAGCCCTTGCAATTTCAGCTATCAAAGAGTAGTCACTTATATCAATAAGTATATAGTGCCCTTCTTCTACATTCTTCAAAGCTTCTAACGTTTCTTTAACTACTTCGCCCGAGGGCGCATTGGTCAAATCAAGCTGAGCATCAACCAAAAAATCGCTGCCCTCTTCGTTCATATATACCTCGAGAGTTTAATTTGCTTCGCTTACTTTCTTGCCATATTTCCTGTTGAACTTTTCTACTCTACCGGTCTCATCAAGCATTTTCTGCTTTCCGGTAAAAAACGGATGACACTTAGAGCATACCTGAACCGTCAAATCTTTAACGGTTGACCTTGTGACTATCTCGTTGCCGCAAGCGCATCTTATTGTGGTAACCTCGTAATTCGGATGTATTCCTTTTCTCATCTTTTCAAAGCTCCTTTCACCTCACGCAAAAATTTTAGCTAAATTATCACATTTTATCTTAATAGGCAAGAACAAACAAAAGTCAAATTGATTTTTATTGCAATTAAACGTAAAATTACCGTTATGATAAAAAACAAAGACAAACTGATAAACAGTTCTCTCGATAGCCGGGTGAAAAGAGCCAAAGCAGACATAATAAATACCATAGAATACACGCTTGACAAGATAAATGCCAAAAATGCGGTGGCTGAAAACATACACAGAGTGCAAAAATTCATAAATGACAAACAGATAAACAATATTTATTTAATATCAATCGGCAAAGCTGCAGTTCCTATGGCTGAAGGGCTTTCGGGTTATTTTAAAATTAAAGACGGTGTTGTAGTAACTAACAAAGAGTGCAAAAACCTCAAAATAAAGTGTCTTGAATCCTCTCACCCTATTCCCTCTAAGAAGAGCATAGAGGCAGCTAAAGAGGTATTGAGAATTATCACAAAGGTAACTCAAAATGATTTGATTGTGTTTTTGATTTCAGGCGGAGGTTCGGCACTAATCGAGTTGCCGAGGATAGATTTGGAGGATTTTAAAAAGACAACCGATATTTTAATAAAACACAGCCTGAGCATTAACGAGATAAACTGCATAAGAAAACATCTCTCGGCCATAAAGGGCGGTCAGCTAATAAAAAACACAAAGGCTAACATTTTTTCGCTTGTTGTTTCCGACGTTGTTAAAGACGATTTGTCCGTGATAGCCTCAGGCTTGACCTACTATGATAATACGACCTTTAAAGATGCAATCGACATATTAAACAAACACGCACTTGAAAATAAACTGCCCGAATCAGCCTTAAATTTTCTAAAAAAGAGTGATAAAAAATGCGAAACCCTAAAAAGAGATACTTTCCCTTTTGACAGAGTAGAGAATATTATTATATCAAGCGGTGAAATTGCACTTTCTCATGCTGAAAAATATCTTCTTGAAAGATACGAAAAGATTTATGTTTTAAAAGATGTAACAGGTGACATTCACCAGGCTGCAGAATCGATTGAAAGCCTTATTAAAAAAGCAAAGAAAAACAGCGGCAAGCCTACTGCAATTATAGGTGCCGGAGAGGTGAGCATAGATGTGAAGGGCAGCGGAAAAGGAGGCAGGAATCAGCATTTGGCTTTAATGTTGGCTGAGAAAATAAAAGATGTTGATTGCGTGTTGGCAACATTTGCAACAGACGGAAAAGACGGAAACAGCAATGCGGCAGGTGCAATTATCGATAAATACACCGTATCAAAAGCAGAAACGCTCGGTCTTGATATAACAAAATACAGAGATAACTATGATTCCAATACTTTTTTCAAGCAGCTAAACGACTGCATATTGACAGACGAGACAAATACAAACGTTGCGGATCTGTTTTTAGGCATTGTTTTTTAATGGAAAAGGGTTTTATGTTACATTTTAAATAAATAAGCCGTTTCGGGGGTGTTTATAATGGACGAATACGATAGACTAGTGGAGATGTATAAAACCAAGATAGGCAAAGTGATACACACGGGAGAGTGGGTTAAAATAGAGCAAAAAAGGATAGACGCTTTTGCGCAAGCCACAGGAGATATACAGTGGATACACACCGATACAGAAAAAAGTAAAAAGCATTCTCCCTATAAAACAACTATAGCGCACGGCTTTTTAACCCTGTCTATGATTCCGTTTTTAACACAAAGCAACAGTCCGGTTTTTTTTCAAAAAAACTACCCCGGTATGAGAATGAGGATAAATTACGGTTTAAACAAGGTGAGATTCCCAACCCCTGTCAAGGTCAATTCACGTATAAGGGCTCAAACCGTCCCCGTATCTGTCAGAAAGTTAAGGGATTCTGTTGAAATTATCTATAGAATCACGGTTGAGGTGGAAAACACCGACAAACCCGCCTGTATAGCCGAACAAATAGTTAGACTGTATAAGTAATTATATGGTTTAAACTTAATGCTCTTTTTTGTTAGAAATAATTTATACTAAACTTTACGATTTTTTAATAAATCAGCTGTCTAATAGGAATTTTTATGGTACAACAAATTATATTTTATATAAAAAATCTACTTTTAAGCACAAAATAGTGTATAATTTATAATTCTCACAAAAACCACATCACAAAAAAATCCTGCTACATCAAGCTTTTTTGCATAACACACTTATATCTGCATTTTTAGTTAATAAATTTCTTGACATTTAACCTAAAAATGCTTAAACTTACAAATAGTTAAAAAGGTAATACTATACAAAGGGAGGTGAGAAGGGTGATAGCTTATCCAAAGGCTTTTAGGGAAAAGATTCAAAAGTCCGAAAAGTCTTTAGAGCCCAAGGTAACCAGTAAAGAGAGCCTTGAGGTCTGGAGGTCTTTAACGGACGAAACGTGGGAATTGGCTATGTCGAACTACTACTTTGAAACTTGGATGTGGCAGTTCAAAAAGGTTCCCGCTTCTATCACAAGATTAAACAAGCTTGTTGACAAGCTGTCGGAGAAAAAGACAGCAGAAATTATGGAGACGGAGCTAAGAACCAAGCTGGATTACCTTAAAAATGCAGCTGAAATGATTAGTGTGGCCGAGGGTAAAATTGAAGACACACTTAGAGCTCTCTGGGCAAAAAAGAGGGAGTTGGAGTAGATGTCGGGCGATTTTACGGTTTTACCGGGGTACATTATAGGCGGTGGAAAGGTGATAACCCTCGAACAGATAAAAGAGAGGGTTAAATCGCTCGGAACAATAACAAAGACCGCCGGTTCGAGCTTCAGACTTATTCCACATAATGCAAGCGGGGTTGATACGCTTGATTTCGATGATATGTATCCCACGGTGTATTTTAACGCCGATTATTCGGTCGATTTTTACATTTCGGGTTTAAAGTATGAAAGGGTCATAAGTTTCATTGAGCAGCTCGCTGATGTGTTGGGTGTGCCTATCGATTATGCCGATTTAAATTATGCACAGTCCGACCCTGAGGAAGAGCAAGAAAAATTAGAAAAATTTTTAGAAGAGTTTGGAGGGTATTATGGCAGAGGAAAAAAGCAAAATAATGTCCCTTGAAGATGTAGTAAAGAGATATGTTAAGCCTAAAAGAGCATGGTGCGTTGGCGGATTCGGCTACACAAGAACCAATGCTTCTTTAGCAAGAGAGGCAATCCGCCAGAGGATTCCTGATTTGTATGTTCAAACAAACGCCGGTGCCACACCGATTATGATGCTCGGCGGAGCTTTGCAGCTCGCTTGGGTTGAGATGACCTATCTCGGTCTTGAAACAATTCAGCCCGTATCTTACGAGGTAAGGAAAGGCTTGGAAGACGGTCAAATCGAAGCCGTTATGGACCACACAAACTACTCCTGGGCGCTGAGAACCATAGCCGGACGTTTTGGAATGCAGTTTGTTTCGGGAATGAACGAACTTGGTTCTGACTTATTGGAATATGACACATTCGGTGAAGCCGGTTTAAGAGGTAAGGATGAGAACGGTCTTTGGATTCATCCAGACATTCCGCCCAAAAGACATGCAATAATTAAAGACCCCTTTGACGCTTGGGGATTGAGACCTCATCAATACGACCCCAACAACAAATATTCACAAGGTGACGAGCCTGAGCCTACAATGAACAAAACAACAGCAGAAGAAGACGGAATTTACTATCAGGGCTTAAGAAACAGAGTTAACAAATACACAGGAGAAAAAGGTCCGATAGCAATTCTCTATCCTCCCGACATTCCTTATCTGACATCCACGCAGGTTCAAAGAGTTGGACAAAAAGGAACGGCAAGAATCGAAGGACTCCTTGTTCCTGACGTTGAGCAGTCAATCTCCGCAAAATACCTCGTAATAGCAGCAGAAAAGATTGTCCCAGAAGAAGAGCTTAGGCTGAGGGCTTCCGAAAACCAGATTCCGTTCACACACGTTGATGCTATCTTGGATGCTCCTTGGGCATGCTACCCCACAGGCAATACATACCTGTATGACTACGACTGGATGTGGTGGATGTTCTATATAAAGGCAAATAGAGCTGCTGCAACAAACGACGGAAAGAAAGCACTCGCAGATTACTGGCATAACATTGTTGGAAAAGACGAGTGGGATTTCTTGCAGCATAAAGTAGGAACAGATTACTTCAAATTCGGAAACATTGAGGCTAAATATTCATGTCCGAGCGGAGCAACAGGATTCCAGAGATTATTTGAATTGAGGGCTGACGCGAAATACGGATATAAACCAGATCTCTACAGACCTGTTTAAGTTAAGGGAGGTAAAAATGATAAATGTACCAGTAAAAATATCAACGGTTGACGAAATTGTATCATTGGTCAAGAGCTTCAATTCCGGTATATCAGATGCTGAATATGAAGCATACTGTAAAGAGTTTGATTTGCCGCCTGATGAGTTTACAACAATAGAGCTTCTTGCTATTTCAGGGTCCACAATGATTCCCTACGGTGCATCTATGTTTGTCGGAACAGGCTTACCTGTTTTGACAATGGCTGAAGCCCAGCATACGATTAACCCTGCGGCAATAACGGTTATGGAAGCTGGAATGCTCGACCCGAACTTTGAGCATATTCCAATATCTGTTGCAGACATCCGCGGAACATATATGGCTTCCACGGCTCTTTCTATGGCTGATGCATTCGGCACATACGAGCAGAGAGGCTATGTTACAGGCGGTGTTTTGGGCGGAGCTGAGTACGATGAGTATGGAAACATCAACTCAACGGCTATTTGGGATAAAGAGAAACTCGGAAGAGACGGCTACTTCCCGTCAATCATTAAAAACGGTGAAAGAAGTCAAGCTGAAAGAATGGATGACGTAAAACAAGGTCCTGCCGTCAGGTTTACAGGCTCCGGCGGCGCAAACCCAATCGGACAGCAGTCCGATTTCACACTTGCAATTATGGTTCAGGAAAAAAGAAGATTCCCATACAAATGCTGCTACTTGACAACAATGGCAGGCGCAAGAGGTCCTGAGGGTGAAACAAGATGGGATTACGGTGCACCGAGAGGCGGAAAGGGTGTTATGGCATCAGATATAT
>WGCD01000094.1 GCA_015493995.1 Desulfurellaceae bacterium | reverse complement strand
TTATTATTTTTTCTCCGGCTCTTTGCCTTATTTTTCCGACATCGTGCAGCAACCCGGCTAAGCTTAATATCTGAAAATTATTTAGTTCCACATCAACCTCCTTTTATAAATCTCATTAAAAAGCCAATTAAATAAGTTAATAAAACTTTTCCTTTCATATGTCAAATAAAAAAGTCGTTTATTATTGAATTTTCCAAATTTCCTGCTCTTGTAACCTTTCTTAGGCTGTTTCCATCCATCGGATAAATGTATATTTTGTCTTTTGTGCTTTTTATTTTCTTTTCAAGCAATTTGACAAATCTGTTGTACTCCCTTTGTCTAACCTCAACCTCAAAAACTGAAAATTGCGTTCTTATGCCGTATTCAAACAACAATCGAGAGAGCCTTGTTCTGTTCTTCGTATTCTCAATATCATAAATAACAACAAAATTCTCAACTCTGCTCATTTCACACGACCTTGCTTTCGTTAATCTCCTCATTTTTACCCAGTTTAACCGTCAACCCTTCAGCATAATTACTTATGGGGAAAAAATATATACTATCATCCTGCCAATCAATCAGTTTTTGCAATTCCATAATTAGTTTCTCAATCTCGCTTTTATTCATATCAACCTCAAAACAGGATAACTGAACGTTAAGCCCTGCATTTTTCAAGGTTTTAAAAACCCTTCTCCATCTTTTCGGGCTTGAAATATCGTAGGTAATCAAAAACTTCATTTACTCAATCATTCCTTTGAATTTTTTCAAAAAATCAACGCTATAGCTCAAAAAAGATTCGTCTTTATGAATAATTCTTTCGCTAAAAATCTTTATATAAGCTTTGAGAGCTTTTTGTTTTATAAAACATCCCTTGTCGTTTGTGATAAAATCCATAGGATGAAAAAATCCGTCATTCAATAATTGAAAAACAAATAAAGTCAGCCACGGTCTTGAAACCTCAATAACATCAGAACAGAAAGATGCGTGTCTCCCTCTTTTTGCATGAAAGAAACCAAGATATGGGTCAAACCCATTTGCAAGTGATATGGGAAACAAAATTGAATAATAGATGCTATAAGTAAGAGACAAAAGTGCGTTTACAGGGTCTTTCGGCGGATGGTACTCTCTTATGTTGAACTCAAATTCATCTGGTAGCATTGTATCTCTAAAGTGTTCAAACATTGCTTTATTCAAATTTCCATCCACACCCAGAGCTTCTTGAAGACTTGAAAATCTAACATTACCCTCCAAAGCTTTGATGAACAGGCTTTTATTGTAATTTGATTGATTAAAACCCATTATATAGCCAATTCCCTTGGCTTTTGTCTTCAATAACATCTTTATTAACTCAAGTTTCTTTTTTTCATCTTTTAAAACTTCGTACTGCGCAAGTCTAATCCTGTAATCACTTGTAATAAGTTCAGGCGCTATAATGCTAACGGTCTTACCAAATTGATTTAACAAAAAGATAAACTTACCCTTGGTATTGATAAATCTCACGGCGGGTGTAGAAATCTGAACGCCACCAAAAATAAACACATGCTCTATTGCACCAATCGGAATTTTATGTGTATCAGCCCCATTTTGGACTACTATGTTGTTATCCTTTCTTGTTATAACGCAACCAGGGGTAGCCACAAATAATAATCCCTTCATAACAACCTCCATCTATACTAAACGAAAAAAGTGAATGAAATTGGACAAAAGTAACTATATTTTTGACCTTCAGTAGAAAAAAATTATTGTATAGGTTTTCTGAGTCTATTTTTTACTTGACTTTATGCTGTAATTGGCGTAGTTAAAGTAATAGGCAAAATTAGGCAGGCTATTTGCATTGTTAAAAAGCCTGTCAAAAAGTGCTCTTTTACAATTAAATGATGTCTTTTTCTTATACAGCGGGAAATGTTGTTTTTTTAAGGTTTTACAAAAACTTGACATTAAAGTTATAAACTTTTATCCTTGTTCACAAAGGCTTTTTGAAAGTCCTGTTGAATTAATCCCGCTAACGAAGGGAATTACTACTCTTCTTCACCAACTAATAGATATAATTGAGTTCTAAAAATTAAATTTTAAAAATCAAATTCAAAAGCATCGGTTTAAAATTAAAATTAACTAAATTAATAAGATATAAACTTTTACTTTCAATGCAACTGTTTTTTATGTATATTTAGGATAATGAAAAGAAAGATGGCTTTAAGTAAATGAAGGAGGAAAATTTTATGAAAAGGTTTTTAGTTACTTCTGTCTTAATCGCAATTTTCACGCTACCCGCCTATGCTGGTTTATGGGAAGATAACTGCGCTTCCTGCCACAATGGAAAAGTTGCCCCCTCTAGAGAAACCATATTACAAAAATATAAAACAATAAACCAATTTATGACAGCAGTTAGAAACGCAGTTTCAAGCGGAAAAATGGAGCGTGGTATGGGATACCGTCTGGTTGGCGAGGAGCTCTACGGTGGTTCTCCCTACTTCAAAGGAAAGGGAAAAGGAAAAAGACAACGCAGACCCGGTCGTGCTTTTCGTTCAATAGAAATAACAGGGAGAATAACAAATATAGAAAAATCTACTGGCTTTGGCAGAAAAAATAAAAGCAGGTGGTGGATTATAAATATAAAAACAAATAATAAAACTATAAAAGTCTGGCTGGCTCCCACAAAAAGGCTGCCTTCAGTTAACTTAAAACCCGGCGATGAAGTAAAGGTCAAAGCTTTTATACCCAGACCTTTACAGGGAAGGAAAACAAAAGAAGTAATGGCATGTCTTGTAAACAATGAAACTACTGGTGGGGTTCTAGATTTTTCATTCAAACCACCCTGTAAAAAGTTAAAATAATATTAAAATGTTATTAGAAAAAGGGGGTTGCAATGCTTGAATGCAAATCTATGTGGCTATGTTTGGTGGGATTGGGTATTCTTACAGTTTTAGCTATAGTTCTCTATGCAGGATTTTCGACTAAAGCCGGACGCTCAGCGTAGGTATAAATGCTTTATCGTCGGCTTTGTTTGGATTGAATAAAACAAGAAAGTAAAAAGAACGACGCAGACCAAGCCTTTTGTCTTTGTAAAGAAAAAAACAATACTTAGAAAACCGTAACACAATAAAATTGTGTTACGAACAAATAAAGGAATTAAAGGACATTGTGAGCAATATAATTTTATTGTGTTTGAAAAACAAGAAAAAGGTTAAATGGTAAAATAGGCAAGAGGTGTTTAGTGACTGGCGGGTAGCTTAAACTTAATTTGAATTACCTTGCGGTTTAAAAAAAGAGATGGTGCCGAGGGCGGGACTTGAACCCGCACGGGAGTTATCCCACCACCCCCTCAAGATGGCGTGTCTACCTATTCCACCACCTCGGCAGTTTTTCAAATGCGAGATATTGAATATCCTATTTCGTTTTAATTGTCAAGAATTATTGTGATATTATTTTAAGAGTAAGAAGCCTGAATCCGCCTTTGTTGACTATTGAAACGCCAGTTGATATTATTTGCAAAACCGTATAAGGAGTTTTGTAAAGTGAAAGTACTGCTTGTTGAAGATGATATGCTGCTCGGGGAGTCTTTATCCGACTATTTAACCAACGCCGATTTTGACGTTAAATGGATAGACGATGACAGACTTGTTGTTCAAACTTTGAGCGTTGAACTTTTCGATATAATCATACTGGACTTGATACTCAAATACTTTAAGGGCGAAGAGTTGATAGAAAAGATTAAGCAAAAAGTGTCTGATGTGCCGATTATAATAACCACGGCTAAGGATAGCATAAGCTCCAAAGAGGAGTGTTTTGCTCTTGGTGCTGACGATTATATTGTGAAGCCGTTTGACCCGAAAGAGTTGGTTTTGAGAATGAAAGCGGTCTGCAAAAGATACTACAGGATAGGCAGTAAAGAGATAGTGGGAGATGTTGAGATAGACGTGGAAAACAGGATTGTAAAAAACAGAAACAATGAGATAGTTTTAACCAAAAAAGAGTGGGATATTCTTCTGTTTTTGCTCAAAAGAAGAGGTAAGATTGTTACGCACAATGATATATTGAACTATGTCTGGTCTGATAGTGATGTCGGCGAGGAGTCCGTCAGAACCTATATTAAAAAATTGAGAGCCGTTTTGCCTGAAGGCTCCATAGAAACCCACAAGGGAAGGGGATACAGATTAAAATAAACTTTGAAAACAAGATTATCATATCCTTCGGAGCAATCATAATCTTATGGATAGTAGCCATAAATGTCTTGATTGTCACTTTTTTTAAATACAGAGAGGTTGACAGACTGACAAACGAAGCCAGGCTCTACACCTACATAAAATCAAAAAAGCCTGATTATAAACTCCCAAAACATATTAAAATTACGAAATACTACGGGAAAATCAAGGATTTTCAGTTATTCGGCGGCTACAACAGACGTTTTGTATATTTTAGCAAAGATTATATGAAAAAAGATATGAACAGATTTGTTTTTACACTAATTTTGTGGGAATTTGCCCTCTCTTTCTTGTTGATTGTTATGGTTTATACCGTGCTGAGGCATTTTTCAAAAAAAGAGCAGCGGCACAAAGAATTTTTAAGTTTTTTACTTGGCGCAATATCCCATAAATTCGGCAATTTTTTATCCGTTCAAAGGCTCAACCTCGAACTCATAGAAACGCAAAATAAAAAGCCTCTTGAAAGATTGAAAGAGGCGTATGTATTTATGGAAAAGGACTTTAAAAACATAGTTAAAATGATAAAAGATTCGGAAAATGCTAATTCTATGAAGTATGACGTAGAGGATGTTATAAAAGATACTCTTAATTTATTTAAGGATAGCCTGTCAAATAAAGAGGTGAGTTTGTCAATAATAAATGCAAAAATAAGCTCAAACGGAAACGATTTTTACAACGTTATCCACGAGTTGATGGAAAACAGCATAAAGTATTCTAAAAGCAAGATATATATAAAAACAATTAAAAAGAATAAAATGCTCTACGTTGTTATTTCAAACGATATAGGCTTAAGAAAAAGCGGCTCGGGTTTCGGATTAAGCCTTGTAAAATATATAAGCTCCAAAAACAGATGGCATTTCGAAACAAAAGTTATTGACGAACAGTTCCAAGCCGCTTTAATCGTCAAGCTTTAAATTATTTCAGTTTCCAAACAGGTTCTCTTTTTTCCAAGAATGCATTTATGCCTTCTTTGGCATCCTCAAGCATACAGATTTCCGAAAATGCATAATTCGCTATCTCTATGGCTTTTGAAATATCAACATCTGCGGCTTTATAGAACGCCCTTTTTGTAATTTGCATAGCAAGCGGGCTTTTTGACGCCAACTCTTTTGCCAATTTCATTGTCTCTTCTTCCAATTTGCCTTTGGGTACCACTTTGTTGACAAGCCCTATTCTTTCTGCTTCTTGGGCTGTTATTATTTCTCCGGTTAACAAAAGCTCAAGTGTTTTTTTCCTTCCGAGGCTTTTTGATATGGCAATTGACGGTCCTATGCAGGATAAACCGACATTTATTGCCGTTGCTCCGAGTTTTGTTCCCTCCTCGACTATCGCCAAATCGCACAGTGCCGTTAATCCTATTCCGTTTGCCACAGCAAAACCGTGCACAGAGGCTATAACCGGTTTTTTCATCTGGGTTATGGTTAAGTTCATCTGCTCCATCAATGTTGTTGTGTTGTAGTACTCTTCGAATGTTTTATCCTTCAATTCGTTTACATCAATACCTGCCGAAAAGCCTTTACCTGCCGCGTTTATAACCACAACTCTCACTTCATCGTCTTCGTCAAACTCCTTTAAAGCCGTATTTAACTCCCTCGCCAGCGGTGTTGTGAAAACGTTTAAGTTATCAGGATTGTTTAGTGTCAATGTCCCTATAAAGTTCTCCTTTTTAACCTTTATACTGCTATACTCCATCTTAAACACCTCCAAAATCGTATTTGTTTATACCCTATAAGTTTATAGTTTATAATTGCCAAAGCAAGTTTTTTAATAAACTTTTTGACAAAAAGTTTATGCTTTTGTATTTATAGTTGATATGAAAGATGTTGACGAAATATTTATGAAAAGAGCGCTATCTTTAGCCAAAAGAGCCGTAGGAAGAACCTGCCCCAATCCTCTTGTCGGTGCAGTTATTGTGAAAAACGGTGTTGTGATAGGGGAAGGCTATCATAAAAAGGCTTCAATGCCGCACGCAGAGATAGAGGCTATGAATTCGGTTGCTAACAAAGAGGATTTAAAAGGTGCCACTATGTATGTCAATCTTGAACCATGCAACCACTTTGGCAGAACTCCTCCTTGTTCTTTGGCTATAGAAAGAAGCGGCATAAGACGAGTTGTTATCGGTATGCTTGATTTAAACAAAGAGGCAGCAGGGGGGGCATCCTATCTAAAATCAAAAGGCATAGAGATTAAAACAGGTGTTTTAGAGGACGAATCAAGGAAGTTAAATGAAATTTTCATAGAAAATATTGCAAATAAAAAGCCGTTTTTTGTGATGAAGGCAGCGATGCTTTTAAACGGTTCCATAGCCGTTAAAGGAGGTGTCTCAAAGTGGATAACCTCTGAAAAAGCCTTAAGATTCTCGCATCGATTGAGAGGCATATACGATGCTGTTGGTGTCGGTATTAATACAATTATTATGGATGACCCTCTTTTGACTTGCAGGGTAGGTAACTATAAGCAGCCCAAAAGGATTGTGTTTGATATGAATTTGAGAATTCCGATTTCTTCGTCTATATTCGGTAAATATTTGAACAATGTCTATATTGTTACCTCGGAATTTTCAGACGGAGCTAAAAAAAGGGTTTTAAAGGCTATGAACATAAATTTAATCGAGTGCGATGTAAAAAACGGTGAATTTGAGCCTGAGAGCCTGTGCAGGAATTTACTTGAGAAGGATGTGTGTTCTTGTGTTATAGAAGGCGGAAGCAGGACGCACGGCTATTTTATCAAGCATAACCTGTACAACAAAGCCTACCTGTTTTATGCGCCGAAAATTTCCGGTTCATACGGTGCTTTTAATGTCGTTGGCAGTGATGCACCGGTTAATTTGTCCGGTGTAAGCAGGTTGAGGAATATAGATTGTAAGATGGTGGGTGAGGATATTCTTGTGGAGGGCTATTTCTAAGTGTTCAGCGGTATTGTTGAAGAGGTCGGTTCGATAGACTCGATTCAAAGAGTTCCCAGCGGTTTAAAGCTCCATATAAGGTGTAAAAAAATACTTGATGATTTGAAATTGGGAGATAGTGTTGCCGTAAACGGTGTGTGCTTAACTGCTGTTGAGATAAATGACGATTCTTTTGTTGCAGACGTGTCATTTGAGACGCTTTCAAAAAGCAACTTGGGAGATTTGAAAATAAAGGAGTTTGTTAATCTTGAGAGAGCTTTGAAGGTGTCGGACAGACTCTCAGGGCATATTGTTTTAGGGCATATTGACTCAAAGTGCATAATCTCAAAAATTCAAAGAAGCGGCGATTTCTATATTTTAGGGCTTTCGATAGACAATTATGTTTACAGATATTGTATAAAGAAAGGCTCGGTGTGTATTGACGGAATAAGTTTGACCATCAATGAACTTGACAACACCTATCTTGAATTAACAATAATTCCGCATACTTTTGAGAACACCAATTTAAGATATAAAAAGGTCGGAAATTATGTTAATATAGAGGTTGACGTGCTTGGAAAGTACGTTGAGAAGATGCTAAAACTCGGCTCATCGATAGATGAGAATTTTTTGAAGGAAAACGGATTTATTTAAATACTAAGATTAGGGGTGAAATTGATGTTTGCAAGCGTGGAAGAGGCGATAGAAGATATTAAGTCGGGTAAAATGGTCATAATGGTTGATGACGAGGACAGGGAAAACGAAGGTGATTTTGTTATGGCTGCTCAGTTTGTAACGCCTGATGCCATCAACTTTATGGCAAAATACGGAAGAGGGCTAATCTGCCTGCCTATGGATGAATCTCTCATTAACAAATTGGATTTGCATCTTATGAGTGTTGATGAAAACGATAAATTTAAAACCGCTTTTACCGTATCGGTTGATGCCCATCCGAAATATGGTGTCACTACGGGAATATCGGCATACGATAGGGCAACTACGATTCAAACTGCCATAAAACCGGATGCAAAACCTTCCGATTTGGTAAAACCAGGGCATATTTTCCCTTTAATTGCAAAAAAAGGCGGTGTGCTTGTTAGGGCAGGGCATACGGAAGGAAGCGTTGACTTGGCTAAGCTTGCGGGCTTGATTCCGGCTGGCGTTATCTGCGAGATTCTGAATGAAGACGGTACAATGGCAAGGAGACCGCAGCTTGAAAAAATAGCCGAGAAATTCAAACTCAAGATTGTTACTATTGCAAGTATAATAGAATACAGAATGCAGCACGAAAGGCTGATTGAAAAAACGGCTGAGGCGGATTTACCCACAAAATACGGTCATTTTAAGATTGTCGTATATAAAAATATGGTTGATGATTTTGAGCATGTTGCTCTTGTTAAGGGAAAAATAACAAAGGATGAACCGGTGCTGGTCAGGGTTCACTCTTCTTGCTTAACGGGAGATATTCTCGGTTCGCTAAGATGTGACTGCGGAGACCAACTGCATGCGGCTATGGAGATGGTTGAAAAAGAGGGTAAAGGAATTGTTTTGTATATGCAGCAGGAGGGCAGAGGGATAGGATTGACGAATAAGATAAAGGCTTATGATTTGCAGGATAAAGGATACGATACCGTTGAGGCTAACATAAAACTTGGCTTTAAACCTGATTTGAGAAATTACGGTATAGGGGCTCAAATACTTGTCGATTTGGGCGTTAAAAAGATGAAACTTATGACAAACAATCCCAAAAAGATTGTCGGTCTTGAGGGGTATGGTCTTGAGGTTGTTGACAGGGTTGCCATCGAGATTGACCCGAATGATGTAAACAAATGCTATCTTGAGACAAAGAAAGTAAAAATGGGACACATTTTAACCAAGGTTTGAGAGGAGTGGTATGAATATCGTAGAGGGAAAAATAGATGCCAAAGGCTTAAGGGTTGCGATTATTGTCAGCAGGTTTAACAGTTTTATTACCGATAAACTTGTTAGTGGTGCTTTGGATGCTTTTGAAAGAAACGGCGGAGACAGGGATGATGTAACAATTATAAAGGTCCCGGGGGCTTTTGAGATTCCTATGGTTTTGTCAAAGGTGGTTGATAAGGACTTTGACGGAGTGCTGTGTCTTGGTGCGGTAATACGCGGCTCTACTCCGCATTTTGATTTTATTGCAAATGAAACGGCAAAGGGTATAGCTCAATTATCTTTGAAGGGTAAAACGCCTGTATCTTTCGGCGTGTTGACAACCGATACGATAGAGCAGGCAATAGAAAGAGCCGGCACCAAAATGGGAAATAAAGGTTTTGATGCGATGGTTTCTTTGATTGAGACCGTCAATGTATATAAGAATTTGTAGGTATGTCGAGGAGAAAATCTCGTTTGGCGGCTGTCAAATATATATATTCCAAAGAATTTGACACTCAAGATACGCCGGATGAATTTATGGATTATATAAATTCTCCAAAAACCGACAAGGACAGGGAATTTGCAAAAAATCTAATTGGGGGTGTTTTGAAAAATAAGGAATCCATAGACAGGTTGATAGCAAAATATGCTCAGCAGGGATACGATATGATTCTGCTTGTGGATAAGTGCATTCTGCGGGTTGGTATATTTGAGATGCTGTATGCGGAAGATACACCGCCTCCGGTTGTCATAAACGAGTATGTGGAGATTGCCAAAGAGTTCTCTAACGAAACCTCAAAGGGGTTTATCAATGCCGTATTGGATAAAGTGAGGAAAAATGAATATGAGAAATAAGATTATAGTTGCTCTTGATATGAGAGGCTTGGACAATATTGTAAAGCTTGTTGATGACCTTAACGATAAAGCCGTATGGTTTAAATTAGGGGCTGTGAACTTCACGGCATATTCTGATAGGGTTATAAAAGCGCTGAAAGAGAGGAATAAAAAGATTTTTCTCGATTTAAAGTACCACGACATACCAAATACCGTTAAAGAGGCTGTGTTTAGTGCCTGCGAAATCGGTGCTGATATGCTGACAGTTCACGCCATCGGTGGAGTTGATATGATGTCTGCCGCAAAAGACGGAGTAAAGGCTTATGAGGATAAGTATTCCAAAAAGGGAGCAAAAATTCTTGCCGTTACCATTTTGACAAGTTTTAACAAACAGACATTGAAAAGGGATATGTTTTTGGATAGGGACGTTGAAGGTGTTGTGACAGATTTAGCTTACAATGCCAAAAAAGCTGGCATAGACGGACTTGTTGCATCACCACAGGAGACACCCGTTTTAAAGAAAATTTTTGGGGGCTATTTCAGCATTGTGACGCCTGGAATAAGACTGCCCTCTTCAAACAAAGACGACCAAAAAAGGGTTATGACTCCTTGTGAGGCGCTTAAATCTGGTTCGGATTATATAGTTGTAGGCAGACCTATTTATGCAAGTGATAACCCTTTGCGTTCATTTGAAAATATACTTAAAAATATGGAGGAAGTATGTTAACCAAAGAAGAAGCATTAAAGATATACAAGAAAAGAAACGCATACCTGCAGGGTCACTTTCAGTTATCAAGCGGTCTTCACAGCGAATATTACCTACAAAGCGCGCTTGTGTTGCAGTATCCCCACGATGCATGGCAGTTGTGTTCTTCTATTGCAGAACATTTTAAGGGAGTTGATGTCGATGTCGTTATAGCTCCCGCAATGGGTGGTGTTCTTGTTTCATACGACGTTGCACGGGCTTTGGGCTCCAATATCAGGAGTATTTTTGCAGAGAGGGTTGACGGAAAACTCACTTTAAGAAGAGGCTTTACAATTGATAAAGACGACAGGGTATTGGTTGTCGAAGATGTCGTGACAACTGGCAAAAGCGTTAACGAAACACTTGAACTTGTAAGACAATACTCAAACAATATTGTGGGTATCGGAGCTCTTGTGGATAGGGGAGGAAATTTTGACCCTCAAGGTTTGGACTACTTTCCTTTGATTAAGCTGAATATAGTGAATTATAAGCCGGAGGAGTGTCCTTTGTGTAAAAGAGGTATTCCTGTAGAAAAACCCGGAAGCAGATTTATAAAAAAATAACGATTTTATTTAAAACTTTCGTTTTGTTTAAAGCGCACAGGGTCTAATCCTTATCGTTTTTGTAACTTTTTTGTGTGCAGGTTTTATAACTTAAATACCGAAGCTGTTCGTACAAAAAGGTTGACTGACAGCCGAAGGTATGTTAATTTCTCTAAGCTTTGATGCGGTGGAGTGTTTTGTGGTTGTAAGTGTGAAAATAAAGCCTAACGCAAAGCAAAGTACGATTTTGGGCTTTAAAGACGGTTGTTTGATTGTCAGCGTTAAAGAGCAGCCGATAGAGGGAAAGGCAAATAAGGCTATGGTTGAGCTTCTTGCCAAACACCTCGGTGTAGCCAAGAGCTGTGTTAAACTTTTAAAGGGCGCCAAATCAAAGCTAAAAAAAGTTGAGATAGAGTGTATAGAAGAAAATACCTTGAAAAGGCTTCTTGGAGGAGATGTAAAAGGTGCCGATTTATGAGTATGAATGCAGATTTTGCTCCCACAAATTTGAGCTTTTGCAAAAAATCAGCGACCCGCCTCCTGCTATATGCCCCAATTGCGGCAAAGAGGGTGGGATACACAAGCTTATTTCCGAAGCATCATTTGAGCTCAAAGGCAGCGGGTGGTATGTAACGGATTATAAAAATGAGAAACAAACGCAAACAAAAGAGATAAAACAGGTTCAAAACAGTGCGAAGAAAGATGCAAATAAAAGCAAGGAGGACACAAAGAAGTGAAAGAAAGAACACTTTCTATTATTAAACCGGATTGTGTAGCTGCAAAAAATGCGGGCAAGGTTATCGATATGTTGGAAAAAAACGGATTTTCGATAGTTGCTATGAAAAAGATTCAACTGACCAAGAAGCAGGCTCAAGGGTTTTATATAGTTCATAAAGAAAGGCCGTTTTACGATTCTTTGACTACGTTTATGTCAGAGGGTCCTATTGTTGTTATGGTTCTTGAAAAAGAGAACGCCATAGCCGATTACAGAGAACTTATGGGGGCTACAAATCCGAAAGATGCAAAAGAGGGAACCATAAGGGCTATTTTTGCGACCGATATTGAAAGAAATGCAGTTCACGGTTCCGATTCCAAAGAGTCGGCTGATTTTGAAATAGGTTATTTTTTTAATGCGTTGGAAATTTTACAATAGTTAAAATATAAGGAGAGAAAAAATGGCTCAACCAAAAAGAAAATCTTCGCATTCAAGGGCTGCAAAAAGGGCAACCCATAAGAAACTCAAAGGTGTTGCTTTGTCTAAATGTCCGAACTGCGGAGAGTACAAACTGCCTCATAGGGTTTGCCCTTCCTGCGGGTATTATAAAGACAGAGAAGTCGTAACACCGCAAGAGTAATGAGTTGCGTAGCCGTTGATGCCTACGGCGGTGACTATGCACCGGATGAAATCATAAAAGGCTCGATTAAAGCCTTGTCGGAAGTGAAGGACCTGTACATAGTCCTCACTGGTTACAAAAACAAGATAAAAAAGTTGCTTGAAGGTTTGGAGTATGACAAGGAGAGGTTGAGCATAGAAGACGCCAATGAGGAGGTCGGAATGATAGACAAGCCCTCTTTGGCATTGAGAAAGAAAAACTCATCTATGTCCGTAGGAATCAGGCTTGTAAAAGAAAAAAAAGCCGACGCCTTCGTCACAGCCGGTAATTCGGGGGCTTCTATGGCTTTTTCTATGTTTACACTGGGTCGCATTAAAGGTGTCACAAGACCGGCTATTGCTACGCTTTTACCGTCACTTGGCGGAAATGTTTTACTTGTTGATGCCGGTGCCAATACCGACTGCAAACCGTCGAATCTGCTTGAATTTGCCCTTATGGGCGGTGTTTATGTTAAGTATATGCTTGGAATAGAATCGCCTAAGATAGGCATACTTTCAAACGGTTCGGAACCCGGTAAAGGTGATAAATTAACGGTCAGCGCATACGATTTGTTGTCAAAAAGCAGATTGAATTTCATCGGAAACGTAGAAGGAGACGAGATATATAAAGGTAAAGCCGATGTTGTTGTCTGTGACGGATTTATCGGCAATATAGTGTTGAAAACAAGCGAGTCTGTCCCTCAAATCATAGCTGAATTTTTAAAAGAAGAGATAAAGAAGAGCTTCTGGTATAAAATAGGTTTTTTATTGGCAAAACCGGCTTTTAGTTTGTTAAAAAACAGAGTGGACTATTCTGAATTCGGGGGGGCGCCGTTGCTCGGGGTTAACGGAACATGTGTAATCAGTCACGGAAGGAGTAACGCAACGGCAATTAAAAACGCCATATTAAAGGCACTCAAGTTTTCCAAAGAACAGATAAACGATAAAATAGAATCTGCTGTTGAAAATTGTAGAGTGCTTAAAAAGTACGGAAAGGTTGGAACGGATGAGGTCTAAGATAGTTGAGACTGGTTCTTATTTGCCTGAAAAGATTTTAACTAATAAGGATTTGGAGAAGTTTGTCGATACGTCTGATGAGTGGATAACTCAAAGGACGGGTATAAAGGTCAGACATATTGTGGCAAAAGATGAGGCAACGTCGGATTTGGCATATAAAGCCGCTTTAGATGCTCTTACAAGAGCCGATGTTGACCCTAAAGAAATAGATTCCATAATTGTTGCCACTGTTGCGCCAGATATGCCTCTTCCTGCAACAGCTCTGTTTGTTCAGGAAAAGCTCGGTGCAACAAATGCCTTTGGATTTGATATTAATGCCGCCTGCAGCGGATTTATGTACGGACTGTCCATAGCGGATTCCTACATCAGGTCTAATATAGCAAAAAAGGTTCTTGTTATAGGAGCGGAAGTTTTGACGTCTATGATAGAGTGGCAGGAAAGAAGCACAAGCGTAATTTTCGGAGACGGTGCCGCCTGCGTTCTGCTTGATGCAACAGAAAATGAGAATGAGGGAATGCTGGGAATTAAACTGCATTCCGACGGGCGCTACACCGATCTTATGATTGTGCCGGCTCCCGGAAGCAGAAGACCCTGTTCTGAGGAGGTTGCTAAAAGCAAAGACAGATATGTAAAAATGAAAGGCAACGAAACATTTAAAATGGCTGTCAGACATATTATTGATGTCAGCAAAGAGGTTCTTGATGATGTTGGTATGACATTTGAAGATATAGATATTATGGTTTCGCATCAAGCAAACAGAAGAATTATGGAGAGTGTCGGAAGAAGAGCAGGTTTGAGTGAGGATAAGGTGGTAATCACCATTGATAAACACGCCAATACCGCTGCAGCTTCCATTCCTTTGGCTTTGGATTGGGCAAACAGAAACGGAAAGATTAAAAAAGGGGATGTTGTATTGTTAAATAGTTTCGGGGCGAGCCTGACATGGTCAGCGGGTGTGATTAAGTGGTAGCTTTGTGGTATTGGAGGAGTAATGCTAAAGACTAAAATATGTGAAGTTTTGGGTATAGATTACCCCATAATTCAAGGCGGTATGGCTTGGGTTTCAGATTCATCTTTGGCTGCGGCTGTGTCTGAAGCCGGTGGTTTGGGCGTTATAGCTGCCGGAAACGCACCTTCCGATTGGGTTGAGAATGAGATATTGAAGGCACAAGATATAACTAATAAGCCTTTCGGTGTTAATATAATGCTGCTTTCGCCGTTTGTTGATGACGTGGTTAATGTTGTTTTGAAGCACGGCGTTAAGGTGGTTACAACCGGAGCGGGAAACCCCGGTAAATATATGAAAGATTTTAAATCTATAGGAGCAAAGGTTATTCCGGTTATGCCGTCGGTTGCTTTGGCAAAAAGAATGGAAGATATAGGAGCGGATGCCGTTATAGCAGAAGGTATGGAATCGGGAGGACATATAGGCGAACTTACAACTATGGTGATTGTTCCTCAAATAGTAGATGCTCTAAGCATTCCTGTTATTGCTGCCGGAGGTATAGCAGACGGAAGAGGGTTGATTGCGGCTTTGGCGCTTGGAGCTGAGGGTGTTCAGATGGGTACAAGGTTTGTTGCATCAAAAGAGTGTTCTATCGTTGAAGCTTATAAAGAAGCCATTGTTAAAGCAAAAGACAGAGATACGGTAGTAACTGGAAGAACCACAGGGCATCCTGTTAGAATATTGAAGAATAAACTTGCAAGGGAATTTATGAAGCTTGAGGCAAACGGCGCCACAAAAGAGGAGTTGGAGAAGTTTGGTGAAGGGAAACTCAGGTTGGCTGCAAGAGAGGGAGATATCCAAAACGGCAGTGTTATGGCGGGTCAAATTGCAGGGCTTATAAAAGATATTAAACCGGTAAAAGAAATAATGGAAGACATAATCAAAGAGGCACAAGCAGTTATAAAGAAAGTAAACGGTGTGGTAGAGGAATAAAATGCGTTTTTTAATGTTTACGGGGCAGGGCTCTCAATTCGTTGGAATGGGAAAAGAGCTTTATGATAATTTTGATGTGGTTAAGGATACATTTAAAAAAGCAGACAGTTCTTTGGGTTTTTCATTGACAAAGCTGATGTTTGAGGGACCTGCAAACGAACTGACTCTTACAGCAAATGCCCAGCCTGCTATACTTACGGTTTCTGTTGCCATATACAATCTATTGAAAAGTGAGTTAGATTTTGATTTTGATATAGCTTCCGGGCACTCTTTGGGTGAGTATTCAGCTTTTGTTGCTTGCGGTTCCTTTGAGTTTGAGGATGCTGTTTTTGCCGTTCACAAAAGAGGAGAGTTTATGCAAGAGGCTGTCGCCGAGGGTGTGGGTGCTATGGCGGCTGTTTTAACAAAGGAGCACAAGAAGGTTGAGGAGTTGTGTTCGGAGGTTAGTTTAGAATCAAAAGATTCTTATTGTAATATAGCAAACTACAATGCCAAAAATCAGGTAATAGTTTCAGGGTATAAAAAGGGCGTTGACAGGGTTGTTGAAAGAGCTCAAGATATGAAACTCGGCAAAACCATACCTTTGAATGTAAGCGCACCCTTTCATTGTGAGCTTATGAAACCTGTTGAGGAGAAGATGGCTAACGTATTGGATAAGATTGAGTTAAAAAACCCGTTAAAGCCCGTTATTGAAAATGTGTATTCGGATACTGTAACAAAAGCCGAAAATATAGAAAAGTATCTGATTCAACAGATAACAAAACCTGTAAGATGGCTGCAAAATGTAGAAAAAGCCATTGAAACAGGGTGTGACGAATTTGTGGAGATGGGACCCAAAAACGTTTTGTCATCAATGCTTAAACGGGATTACAGGAAGACAAACATAAATTATATAGTTGACTTATCGAGCTATAACAGTTATAAAGGCAAAATATGAGGTTTGCACAAGATGTGGCTCTAATAACAGGAGCCTCAAGGGGAATTGGTTCTCATATAGCCAAAAGATTGGCAAGCAGGGGCTTAAAAATAATAGCCAACTACTCATCCAACACAGATGCAGCAGTTGAACTGCAGCAGGAAATAAGAAGGGACGGCGGTGAATGTGAGGTTATGCAGTTTAACATCGCCGACTTTGAAGAAACAAAAGAGGCTGTAGGAGAAATCGTAAAAAAATATAAAAGAATAGATTATCTTGTCAACAATGCCGGTGTAACATCGGATAATCTTATTTTAAAAATGAGCGAAGAAGAATTTGACAGGGTAGTAAGCGTTAACTTAAAAGGCGTTTTTAACTGCACAAAGCACGTTTCGAGATGGATGATTAAACATAAATTCGGTGTAATTGTTAATATGTCAAGTGTTATCGGTCTTATGGGTAATGCCGGGCAGTCCAACTACGCAGCATCAAAAGCAGGTATTATAGGTTTTACAAAATCGTTGGCTAAGGAACTTGGTTCGAGAAATATAAGAGTTAATGCGATTGCTCCAGGATTTATAGAGACGGAAATGACCGAAAAATTAAATATATTGCAGAGAAAAAATTTAATAGGTGCCGTTGCATTGAGGAGGCTCGGTTCGCCCGAAGACGTTGCGAATCTTGTGGAATTTTTATTGAGCGAGGAGGCATCCTATATTACCGGAGAAGTCATCAATATTAGCGGCGGATTGTATATATAAAAAAATGTTAGGAGGTTTGTATTATGTCTATTGCTGATGAGGTAAAACAGATTATTATCGAGCAGTTGGGAGTTGATGAAGAAGAGGTTAAGCCTGAGGCTAAGTTTGTTGAGGACCTCGGAGCCGATTCTTTGGATACGGTAGAGCTTGTTATGGCTATAGAGGAGAAATTCGGCATTGATATACCGGACTCGGATGCGGAAAAGATTATTACGGTTCAAGATGCGATTGACTATGTAGAACAACACAAATAGGAATGTATATGGCAAAGCGTGTTGTTGTTACGGGTTTGGGAGCTATAACACCGGTCGGATTGTCTGCTGGAGAGAGTTTTTATAATGCTTGCAAGGGCATTAGCGGAATAAA
Organism: Desulfurellaceae bacterium; assembly: GCA_015493995.1. GTDB lineage: Bacteria > Campylobacterota_A > Desulfurellia > Desulfurellales > Hippeaceae > S144-51. The sequence continues at coordinate 16,734 of WGCD01000094.1, read as the reverse complement.
CGAAATAACCCGTTTCGATGCAAGTGGATTGAGCGTTCGGATAGCCGGAGAGGTTAAGGGTTTCAAGCCCGAAAATTACGTTTCCAAAAAAGACATAAAAAAGATTGACCTGTTCTCAATGTATGCCATAGCAGCAGCAAAAGAAGCTTTGGATATGTCGGGATTGGATATTGAGAAGGAAAACCCTTTTAGGATAGGCGTTAGTGTGGGCTCCGGCATAGGGGGACTTTCAACGATAGAGAAGTTCAACGAAGCATATTTAAAAAGAGGGCAAAAGGGTGTATCCCCGTTTTTCATTCCGATAGCCGTAATCAATATGGCAGGCGGAAATATTGCTATGCAGTTTCACCTAAAAGGACCTAACTTCAGCGATGTTACGGCTTGTGCGACAGGAACTCACTCCATAGGGCTTGCGGCAAGAACGATAGCTTACGGTGACGCCGATGTTATGGTTTGCGGAGGTACGGAATCTACGATTACACCTCTTGCAATATCCGGTTTTGCCAATATGAAAGCTCTGTCAACAAGAAACGACGAGCCTCATAAAGCCTCAAGACCGTTTGATAAAGACAGAGACGGATTTATAGTCGGCGAGGGTGCAGGGGTTATAATTCTTGAGGAGTATGAGCACGCCAAAAAAAGAGGCGCTGATATTATAGCGGAATTTGCCGGATTCGGTATGAGTGACGATGCATATCACTATACCGCACCGTCTCCCGACGGCGAGGGCGCTGTTTATGCGATAAAAATGGCACTTGACGATGCCGGATTGAATACCGAAGATATAGACTATGTAAATGCACACGGAACTTCAACATATTTTAACGATATAATAGAGACTAAAGCCATCAAAGAGGTATTTAAGGACTATGCTTATAAATTAACTATAAGCTCCACCAAATCCGTTACAGGGCATCTCTTGGGTGCTGCCGGAGGAGTTGAAGCTGTTTTTAGTATTCTGGCAATCAAGAACTCTTTGGTGCCGCCTACGGTAAATCTGGAAAACCCAGATGAGGAGTGTGACCTGTTTTATACTCCGAATAAAGCAATTGAGAAAAATATAAATGCTGCCATATCGAATTCATTTGGTTTTGGCGGTACAAATGCGGTAATAGCTTTTAAAAAATTCGGTTAGGCGCTTTTAAAGTGCCTAACCTTTCATTTATGAAGCCACTTTTTTTTGATTTGGACGGTACAATCATAGATTCAAAGTTGGATTTAGCCAATAGTGTAAATGCTGCCCTATCTCATTTTAATCTTCAAACTCTTGATAATGAAACCATATACGGATTTGTAGGAAACGGTGTAAAGCAGCTGCTTGTCGATTGCTTGAAACAAAACAAAAAGTTAAACATACTTGATGAGTTTTATAGATATTTTTTGGAACACTACCAAGACCATCTGCTTGATAATACACACCCCTATGAAGGTGTTATTGATGTCTTGCGCCAGTTACGTTATGGGTATGATATGTTTGTAGTAACCAACAAGAGTGAGATGTTTGCTAAAAAGATTTTAAAAGAGCTTAAACTATCAGACTATTTTAAGGATGTTGTGGGCGGAGACAGTTATGAACATAAAAAACCACACCCTGAACCCGTTTTGAGGCTGAAGGAAAGATACGGTCTAAACATAGACAATAGTTTTGTGGTGGGTGATTCGGAAAACGATATTCTGTTGGCTAAGGCGCTGAATTTAAGGATTATTTGGGCTTCATACGGTTTTAGAGACAGAGAGATTTTAAAGGCTTACAAAGTGGATTTTGTTATAAACAGCCCAAAGGAAATTCTCGGTTTGGTTTAGCGTTTTGTAAGATTGCGCTTATTTTTTAAATATATATCTTAAAAAAGACCTCTCTTCTTTATGAGCAGTTTTTATATATTATTCGATAAGCAAATTTATTTGCTTGCGGGAATTTAAAATTTTTGGTATTATTTAATATCGGGTTTAAGGAAGATGGGTGAAAATCCCACGCTGCCCCCGCAACTGTAAGGCTGACGAAATTTCCGTATAGCCACTGCCTTTTTTGAGGTGGGAAGGTGGAAAAAGTAGGATGAAGCCAAGCCAGGAGACTTGCCCGAAAGCAAAGAACGGGAGGTTCTATAGGATGATTACTATTCCCATTACGTTATAAAACAATTTTATAAATAAGTATAGTTAGAAAATAAAGGAGGATAGTTGTGTTTAAAACTATCATCAAAAGGGACGGGCGCATTGTAAATTTTGATGCCGAAAAAGTAACGAATGCAATAGAGAAAGCCGGAGCTGCAACAAAGGAATTTAAAAGGGACGTGGCTGAAAAATTCACCATAAAGGTTTTAAATTTGGCATATCAGATGTTCGGAGAAAAAACACCCACCGTAGAGCAGATACAGGATATTGTAGAGGAGGTTTTGATATCGTCTCCTTTTATCAAAACAGCCAAAGCCTACATTATTTACAGGGAACAGCACTCTAAACTGCGTGAAATAAAAAGCAAGGCGGATGTGAACCTTGTTGAGAGCTACCTTGGTAAAATGGATTGGGAAGTTAAGGAAAACAGCAATATGAGCTTTTCTTTGCAGGGATTGAATAACTATATCTCCTCAAATGTCAGTAAAGCGTATTGGTTAAATAAGATATATCCGAAAGAAATCAGAGAAGCTCATATTCAAGGTGATTTACATATACACGATTTGGGCTTGCTGTCTGTTTATTGTGTGGGATGGGATTTAAACGACTTATTGATTAAAGGTTTTAGAGGCGCCAAAGGCAAAGTGGCAAGTAAACCAGCCAAACACTTCAGAACCATATTGGGGCAGATTGTCAACTTTTTCTATACGCTCCAAGGAGAGGCTGCAGGAGCTCAGGCTTTCTCCAATTTCGATACACTGCTTGCTCCTTTCATAGCTTATGATAAGTTGAATTATACGGAGGTTAAGCAGGCTTTGCAGGAGTTCGTTTTTAATGTGAATGTTCCTACAAGAGTTGGTTTCCAAACACCGTTTTCAAATGTCACAATGGATTTGAAGATACCGGAATATCTAAAAAATCAAGCTGTTGTAATAGGCGGCAAGATGCAAAATAGCTCATACGGGGATTTTCAAAAAGAAGCGGATATGCTTAATAAGGCTTTTTTGGAAGTTTTATCTGAAGGCGATGCGGACGGAAGGGTGTTTACATTTCCCATACCCACCTACAATATAACTAAAGATTTTGATTGGGACAATGAAAAATTGGATATTTTGTGGCGTTCAACAGCCAAATACGGAATACCCTACTTTGCAAATTTTATAAATTCTGATATGTCACCTGAGGATGCTCGTTCTATGTGTTGTCGTTTAAGGCTCGACACAAAAGAGTTGAGAAAAAGAGGCGGCGGGCTTTTCGGAGCAAATCCTCTGACGGGTTCCATAGGTGTCGTAACAATAAACTTGCCGAGATTAGGATACCTCTCTAAAGATGAAGATGAGTTTGCAGACAGACTGTTGTCGTTGATGGAGCTTGCGAAAAACAGTCTCGAAATCAAAAGAAAGGTGCTTGAGAGATTTACGGACAACAATCTCTATCCTTATTCAAAATTTTATCTAAGTGCGATAAAGGACAGATTTAAAGAGTATTGGAAGAATCATTTTTCTACCGTGGGTCTTGTCGGTATGAATGAGGCTTGTTTGAATCTTTTTGGCAGAGATTTGACCTCTCGGCGTTCCCAGGAATTTGGCTTGAGGGTGCTTAGAATAATGAGGGAAAAGTTGATGGAATTTCAGGATTTAACCGGCAACAACTATAATCTTGAGGCTACACCGGCTGAGGGCACATCCTACAGGCTGGCTTTGATTGACAAGAAAAAATATCCCGATATCATAACGGCAACACAACGAGGAAAACCGTACTACACAAACTCCACGCAGCTGCCTGTTGGTTTTAGTGACGATATATTCGAGGTTTTGGATTTGCAGGATAAACTCCAATCAAGCTATACCGGAGGAACGGTTTTGCATATTTTTGTCGGTGAAAAAATAACCGATGCCAACAGCGTAAAAAGGCTTGTCAAAACGGTGTTTCAAAATTACTCATTACCCTACTTAACGATAACTCCTACCTTTTCCATATGTCCCATACACGGATACATTGCGGGCGAATACTATGAATGCCCAATTTGTAAGCGTGAGAAAACCGAACAGATAGAAAGAGAAATAAGACAGTTGAAATTAAAATTAGCAGGAGGTTGAAAATGACGAGAAAGAGCATTGAAAGAAAGATTAAAGAGTTGGAGGCTGAAAAAAGTGCGCTAAGGGGAACAAAATGCGAGGTCTATTCGAGGGTTGTAGGATATTTAAGGCCTGTGGAGCAGTGGAACGACGGCAAGCAAGAGGAGTTTAAGGAGAGGAAAACTTTTAAACTGCAATGATAATAGGCGCTTTACAAAAGACATCACTTATTGATTATCCGGGGGAGATTTGTGCAATTGTTTTTACCGTGGGCTGCAACTTTAGATGTCCTTACTGCCATAACCCGGAACTCGTGACCGGTAATATAAGAAGTATCGATAAGGAAGACTTGTTTGACTTTTTAAAAAAAAGGGCGGGTAAGCTTAGTGCCGTATCGATAACAGGGGGTGAACCCACCCTTCATAGTGACTTGGCTGACTTTATAAAAGAAATGCGTCTTTTGGGATATGAAAAGATAAAGCTTGATACAAACGGCACGAACCCGAAAGCATTGGAGGAGTTGATTCAAGAGCGTCTTGTAAACTACATAGCCATGGATATTAAAGCTCCTTTGAATAGATACGGTGCTGTTACAGGTTGCGGATACGATATAGAATGCATTAAAAAAAGCATAGATATAATAAAAGATAGTCACTTAGATTATGAATTCAGAACGACCGTTATAGACGGATTTGTGGGAAAAGAAGATGTAGTGTTGATAGCCGATTTGATAAAGGGTGCAAAAGCCTACTACATTCAGCGTTTTATACCTTCAAAAACTCTAAATGAAAGTTTTTTATCAAAAAGAAGTATATCTAATGAGGAGCTTGATGAGATAAGGCAAAAAATAGGTAAAATGTTTGATATATTTGAAATTAGATAGCCAAGATTTATAAATTTTGAGTGTTTGACCATACCTTTGATAAAGAAAACTTTATTTTTTGCCGAGATAGATTTTAGTCTTTAAAAAAATATAAAATAATACTTGATATTTTTCGTAGAATATATATTATAAGTTAAGAAATAAACTTTTAAAATAGGAGGTGTAGAAAATGCCAAAAATTACTTGGATAGGTCAATCGGCTGTTTTGGTGGAAGGAAACAAAACTAAATTCATCATAGACCCATACATAACGGGTAATCCTGATATTAAAGAGGGAACTTTTACACCTGAGGGTATTGACGTTGATTATATTTTGGTTACCCACGGACATTGGGACCACCTCGGAGACACAATAGCTATAGCAAAAAGAACGAAAGCCACGGTCATTGCTGCATTTGAACTTATTGTATATCTGCAAAGACACGGCATTGAAAATGTTCACCCTATGCATATAGGCGGAGCACACCGATTCAGTGATGATTTTTGGGTAAAACTCACTATTGCTCAGCACGGCAGCGCTGTTATGAACGATGAGGAGGGCACGGTATATACGGGGAATCCTGTCGGTTTTGTCGTTGAAATTGACGGAAAAACAATTTACCATTCGGGCGACACAGGACTGTTTTTGGATATGCAATTGATAGGAGAGCTGAACAATATTGATTTGGCTATGATTCCGATAGGCGATAACTTTACTATGGGTGTTGCAGACGGAGCAAAGGCTGTTGAATTTTTAAAACCGAAAGCCGTTATGCCGATGCACTACCTCGCTTGGGATTTAATTAAACAAGACCCGAACGAGTTTATAAAACTTGTCGGCGATAAATCGGAAGTTAAGATAATTCAACCCGGCGAAAGCCTGACTATTTAGGGAATTTGAGCCTCGTTTGCGGGGCTCAAAACCTTTTCAATAAGTTAAATTTTACTGCCAAATAGCTGTTTTCCTCTTTTTTACTTGACTTATAGCTTTTTTTGACTATATTTGCTTGAGGTATGAGTAAAAAGCGACTTGTTATTAGGCAGAGCAGCCCTTGGGGTGTTTTGCTTGTAGTTTTATTTGCCTTAGCATTTTTAGCCGGCATTGCCTTACTGGCTTTTTCAAAGAATGTAAAAACATACAATATTGTTAACGGCGGTATTACATTTTCCTCCAAAGAGGGGTTTATTTTTTATCAAGCCTCCAACTCGAGGCAGCTAAAAAAGGAGTTGCATTTATACGGTTTATGCAGCAGGAGCTATACCAATACCGTAAAGCCGTATCTTTTAAAGAGTTTCCCAAAAGATTTCAAATATTTACCTGCAAATTTAAGAAAAAAAATGTTTATATCGGCTATGCTGCCTATAGCATTAACCGTGAGAGAGCAATTGCAGCAAGAGCATAAAATAGTGGTGCAAATAAAGGCGAAGGTTGAAAGCGGAGCTAAACTAAACGAGCAGGATAAAACGTTCTTAAAGGCAATGATGAAAAAGTATAAAACAGACAATCTCGCCGAACTTGTAAAAAGGGCAGACAGCGTTCCGGTTAGCCTTTTGATAGCTCAAGCCGGGATAGAATCAGGTTGGGGTAAATCCCGTTTCACAAGCTTGTACAACAATATTTACGGAATACACAGAAAGCATAGAAAACCCTGGCAGCCCATAGTGATGTCTTTCGATAATTTATACGACGCTACCGTTATGTATATGATGAATTTAAACACATCGGCGGCGTACAAAAAATTCAGGGAAGAACGTTACCTAATGGGAAAGAATAAAAATCCTTATAAACTGGCTGAATATTTAACTATGTACTCAACAAAAAGGCAAAGATATATCAAGCTTGTTCAGCATATTTTAACCTCAAACGGCTTGGCAAGATACGATGACTACGGCGTACAGCAGATTCTTGTGTCTAACTACTCATTGAACGATAACGTGCAATAGCCTTAAATTTCTTTTAGTATAGCAACAATCAATCTCCAAACCTTTTCCAAAGAAGGAATATAAAGGCTCTCTTGGGGTGTGTGTATATTTTTCATATCCGGACCTATGGATATCATATCCATATCCTTATTTAAAGAACCGATAATTCCACACTCCAAACCCGCATGGATAACCTCTATTTTTGGTTTTTTAGAAAACAGTTTTTCGTAAATTTTGCTGCTTTTTGTCACCAACGTTGAGTTATAGTTTGGCTGCCAGGACGGATATCTGTTGTAGCTTACATATTTTGCTTTGTATTTGTTTGCAATGTTCTCAATTTTTGCGGTGATTGTATTTAATCCCTCTTCCGTTAGGCTTCGTTGGTTGGTTGAGATAATCAATTTGTCTTTTTTTGTAATCACCTTTGCCAAGTTGTTGGAGGTTTTGGTTATTCCTAACTCTGTTTTTTCATAAATTCCGTGAGGAAGCTCATCCAGCAGCTCTATAATCTCTTTTGAGTTAACAAACACTTTTCCTATATTTTTTAACTGTTTGAAGTCTATTTTTATGTTTTTCTCTTCAGGGTACTGTTCTAAAATTTCTTTATAAAACAGTGCAATATTTTCGGCTTTTATGGCTTTTTTCATATATATAACGGCTGAGGCGTGCTTGGGTATGGCGTTTCTTGCGCTTCCTCCGTTAATCGAGCTAAGTCTGGCTTCACTATCTTCATCGAGGCTTTTTAAAAATTCAACAATGAGCTTCAATGCATTTGCTCTGAGCTTATCTATCTCAACGCCGGAGTGTCCGCCTAATAACCCGTCTATTGTTATTTCGTAAAAATAGCCCTCTTGAATTTCGTTTCTAACCGGCATTTCAATATCCGTATCTTCCCCTCCGGCACAACCTATGGTAAACACTCCCTCTCTTTCTGAATCTATGTTTATGAGCTTTTTGCTTTTAAAAAAACCGGTTTGTAAATTTTTTGCTCCGTTCATCCCTGTTTCTTCGTCGGCGGTAAACAGAAGTTCCAGTTTGGGGTGTTCCAAGTCGTCTGTCGATGCTATTGCAAGCCCTATGGCAAGTGCAACACCGTCGTCAGCCCCGAGAGTTGTGGAGTCGGCTCTAACCCAATCTCCTTGCCTAATCACTTTTATGGGATCTTTGGAAAAGTCGTGTTGTGAATCTGTTGTTTTTTCGCATACCATATCCATATGCCCCTGCAGTGCTATGCTTTCTTTCTTTTCACAGCCTCTTGTTGCCGGAACATTTATAACAACATTATTTGCCTTGTCTTTTTTTGCATCAAAATTTCGCTTTTTTGCCCAATCGAGGAGAAAGTCCGCAATTTTTTCTTCGTGTTTGGAACACCTCGGTATGGAATTTATCTCTTTGAAAATTTCCATTATTCGGTTTGTAATACCGCTACTATTCATTAATTAACTCCTCTACCTCTTTTTTTCTTTTTTGGCATTCGTACATCATATCCTCGGCGCTTTTACCCGGAATAAATTCCGAAAAAGCCACATAGAAATCAACGATATTTTCCCACCCGTAAATATCCATTTCTTCTTTTGACAGTTTTTCTATAACCCTGTTTTGCAGCTTTTCCTTCAATTCTACGGCAAATACCTCAGGCTGGGATTTCCCGAAATATAGGAAATAGAATACATCAGGTTGTGTTCTTGCAAGGAACCTTTTATATTTTGTTTTTTTCAAAACCTCTGCCGTAGCTAAAATAACCTTATCTCCCACATCCATTGAGTATTGGTAATTTATACGACTTAAATTTTTTATGTCAACATAAAACACCGTAAATCTTTTATTTGTTTTTATTGCGTGTTCAACTTTTTCTATAAATGTTTTTCTTCTCAATAGTCCCGTCATAAAATCCTTTGTAAATATCTCCATTCTTATATTGTCTATGTATTCAGGCATAAAGTTCCTGTAGGGTTCGCTCATATCCTCAAACAGATAACTCTCTTTCAAAATATCGATAGCTGAGCTTAAAACCTCTTTGTCAAATTCATTTTTCAAAGAAAGCATTGTGTTAATTGCTTTTTCCAGCTCCATAGCTTTTCTGTATGGTCTGTCAGTAGTGATGGCGTCAAAAACATCTGCTATTGCAAGAATTTTTGCACCTAAAGGAATTTCGTTTGATTTTAGTCCTTCGGGATATCCGCTTCCGTCACACCTCTCATGGTGATATCTCACACTATCGGCTATTCTTTTAAACCTGTTTATATCCTTTATAATTTGATACGAGAATTCCGGGTGGTATTTCATAATGTTGTACTCTTCTTTTGTTAACTTGCCGGGTTTGAGCAAAACGGCATCCGGTATTCCGATTTTTCCTATATCGTGAACAAGTCCCGCCGCATACATCATAGATTGCTCATCGCTGTTTAATCCCAAAGCCTCAGCTATTCTTTTGGCATAAAAGGCAACTCTTTGGGAGTGTCCTTTTGTGTATGTATCTCTTGCTTCCATCATCAATACAAAAGATTCCGTAAATTTTTCCTCTGTTTCGGATAGAGTGGAATTTATCCTTGATAGGTTTTTTGAGGTTTCTACGGCAAACATTATGTGCATGGCTATTGTTTGCAAAAAAATTCTGTAATCCTTGGTAACCTTGTTTATTTTATCAAATCCGAATGCGAAAACAGCAATGACCTCGCTGTTTATAACTATGGGAACAAATAGAGCCGACTTTATGTTCGACATTTTCGCAAAGTTTGAAATTTCTATATTAACACTCTTTAGGTCTTCCAAAAGCAGAATGTCTTTTACCTGTTTTTCCCATATTCCATATGTTATAAGATTTTGCACCTCTTGAGTTTTTAGATAGGAGACGAAAGTTATTTTTTTGCCTGCTGTTGAGACAGCAACATATATGTCCTCCTGAGGAAAAACAAAACCTACGGCTTTAGCCTTTGTCATACGTAAAATTTTATTTAGATAGTCTGTCATCCATTGGGTAAACTTTTCGTCTTTGTATGTTCTTGGTATCTGTTTTTTGTAAATAAGCTCTATCTGTTTGAGCTCCATATTAATTGCCTGATTGTACCTTTCCTTGTGTTTGTTGTTGTACAAGACAAAGGATATGATTTTTGCTATTTTTTCGAGCAGAGCGGTGTCTTCTTTTGAAAATTCCGTGTATTTAGAAAAATAGACAACCTGGAGAGCTCCGAATATCTCGTCTTTGAAAAAGACAGGGACGCTTAAAACGGATTTTACTCCTCTTTTTACCCAATATACGGATTTACCAGAAAATCTCTCGTAGTCTTTTATAGGTAGTGTTTGTAAGTTTTTTATGGTAGTGTGCGCTGCTGTTTCTCTTTCTGCATGTTTGTATTGTTTGCCGGTTGTACGCATGGAGGATGTGCAAACCAGTACATTGTTTTCGTTGGATGCAAAAAATGCCTCTTCGGCACCGAACATACGGGCTATCTTTCTTAATATGACAGGCCAATCTTTCTTGCGAACACAATGTATGGAGTCTATAATGTCGAGAAGTTCGAGGTAGTGTTTTCTACTTTTCAAATAATCAATCCTCTTTGTTTAAAATACCAAAAGGCGAACACTATATCAGTCTTTTTTGAACTTAGGCAGGCTCCACTTAAACATTAACGCTGCGCCTCTTAGTAGGAGCACTACAAAGAACGAGGAGTATGTAGCAAAGTTAATTCCGTAATGAATCTCAAGACAGATATAAAAGCAAATAGTACCAGCTACAGAACAGGTAGCATAGAAATCTTCACTTAAAACCATGGGTACCTTGAGGGTTAACAAATCACTTATTAAACCCCCTCCGACACCTGTGATTACGCCAAGCAGCAGAATGCCTATCATATTGAATCCCCTGCTTGCGGCTATATTTGCACCTATGACCGTAAATGCCGCAAGCCCTATAGCGTCGGATATTTTAACAGCCGTGGAGTTACTGATATCTTTTTTTGTAAGGAAATGGATTAAAAAGGATACGACAACGCCTAAACAAGCGAAAGATATATCAGAATATCCGGTGAAAACCGCAGGGATTTTGTTTGCAAGCACATCTCGGATAACACCTCCTCCGAGTGCTGTCATAAATCCCAAAACAGATGCTCCCAGCACATCAAGTTTCCTGTTTATACCTTTATAAACACCCGATATTGCAAAAGCCACAAGCCCTATGTCGTTAGCTAAAACAAACGGCAGTTCTGTCAACTACTTTTTTAGTTCCTTTTCAAGTTTTTCCCTATCGGGTGTGTACATTATGGAGAGTGTTCTGAGTGCTGCAAGCGAGATGATAATAATGGAATATGCAACGGATAGCTGAAGATTTATATGTTTGTAAAAGAGGGTTATCATAACCTCCCTTATTATGAAAACCAAAGCCGCATCCGTTATGTAGGACAGTTTTAGCCTGTCAAACTCAAAGTATGAAAGAATTCCCCTGAAAAATTCTATAAGGATAAAGAGATTTAAAACCGATACGACGGCTTTTTTTGAGGATTCGTCGGTCTTTACAAATTCAAACAGTATATCTTTTAAGTCGAGTATCAATTTTATCAGTTGAAAGATAATTATGAGCATTATGATGGTTGCAAGAAGATATAGAATAACCCTCATTATCGATTTTATCGTGCTGTTAAAAATAGTTTCAAACTTCATAAAAGAAAAAAGGGGAGAGTTGTCTCCCCGACTTTTTAACCCTCAAAAAATGCCTTATATGCTTTATATGTTTCATAAAGGTCTGTCTTGGATGAAATTTCATATGGAGAGTGCATAGACAATAAGGCGGGACCGCAGTCTATTACATCCATATTCCAGCTTGCGAGGTATTTGGCGATTGTTCCGCCGCCGCCTTCATCAACCTTTCCGAGCTCTCCGGTTTGCCAATTTACATCTGCTTCGTTAAAAATCTTCCTTATTTTTCCGACAAACTCGGCAGAGGCATCGTTTGCCATATATTTTCCGCCGTGACCGGTAAATTTTGTCATAACAACACCTTTGTTTATATAGCTTGCATTGTCTTTTTCATGAACCTCTTTATACATAGGGTTGACAGCGCCGTTTACATCCGCCGAAAGAACCTCGGAATTTTTGAAAAATTCGCCTATGCTCTCAAAGGTAACATCTCTGTTTTGTGCCTTTAGTATTTCAATGACGACATCCATCAAGAATCTTGATTTGGCTCCTGTATTGCCGTCTGAGCCTATCTCTTCTTTATCTATCATTAACGCAACAACTGTTTTGGCATTTCTTTTAGCGTCAAAAAACGCTTCTTTCGAGCAGTAGGCACAAATTCTGTCATCCTGAGCATATGCTGCTATAAACCCTCTGTCGAATCCGATATCTCTTGGTTTTAATGCCGGCACTATTTCCAGCTCCGAGGATATAAAGTCTTCCTCTTTTATGCCGTATTTTTCATAAAGTATATTCAGTATGTTTAATTTCACGGCATCCTTTTCGTCCTTATCGAACGGTATGCTCCCGACGATTAAATTCATTTTCTCAGCATCGAACGCCTCTTTTACCTTCTTTTCGTCTATAACTTTATGGGATAGGTGAGGAAGCAAATCCGGTATAACAAACACGGGGTCTCTATCGTCCTCACCGATTGTTATATCTGTTTTTTCTCCGTTTTCCTTAACTACTACACCGTGAATGGCAAGAGGTATGTTGAACCATTGATATTTTTTTATACCTCCGTAGTAGTGGGTGTGCAGCAAGGCAATATCGGTCTCCTCAAAAAGAGGTTTTTGTTTTATATCAATCCTCGGAGCGTCTATATGGCTTGCTATAAGTTTCATTCCGTTTTCGCTGCCCAGCCTTATTAATGCTATGTTTTTCCCTCTGTTTATGACGGTTATGTCTTCCTTCTTTTTCTTTTTCTCAAACTCATCAAACACAAAGTTAACCGTTTCTCTTTCAGTTTTGCACTTTCCTATGAATTCCTTGTATTTTTCGGAAAACTTAAAAACCTTGTCCTTTGACGAATGGCTTAAATCCCATCCGTTTTTATTTTCATAACTTAATTTTTTCTTTAATTCCTCGTTTTTTTTCTTAGACATCTATACCTCCCGTATTTTTTCAAGTTCTTTGTATAGTTTTTCTCTCAATTCAACCACATATTCTATTGCAGCATCTCTATCAACAAGGGTTTTGTCGTTTCTGTTTCTTCTTAATGAAACTTCAACCTTGTTATCCGCAAAACTCTTTTTACCCACAACAATCCTTATCGGAATGCCTATCAAATCCATATCATTCAATTTGATTCCGGCTCTTTCGGCTCTGTCATCGTATAACACCTCAATGCCAAGCGTATTTTCAAAATAGTCATACATTCTATCGCAGAAGTTGACAAGCCCGATATCTTTTGAATCAAGAGGAACTATCTCAATTTCAAAAGGAGCAATCGATATAGGCCAGATTATTCCCTTCTCGTCGTTGTTTTGCTCTATGGCAGCTTGAGCGGTTCTTCCTATTCCTATTCCGTAGCATCCCATATAAAACGGCTGTGTTTTTCCGTCTTTATCCAGGAATTCAGCTTTCATAGCTTTAGAGTATTTCAATCCGAGCTTAAAAATATGACCGACTTCAATTCCTCTTATTTTACTTAATCTGCCGCTTTTACATCTCGGACAAATTTCGTTTTCTTTAACATTTCTTATATCCGCTGTTCTATATTTAAAGTCCCGCCCGAATTTTGCGTTTACAAAGTGATACCCCTCTTCGTTTGCACCTACAACGAGTGCATTTCTGTTTTTTAGACGCTTATCGCATACAATCTCGATATCCTTATTCGGAAAGTCGATAGGACCTATATATCCCTTTAAAAGCCCGGCTTTTTCAAGCTCTTCGTCTGTCAGCATTGTTAATTCGATGCTGCCCGTTGCCCTTGCTGCTTTTATCTCGTTTAGTTCGTCGTCTCCTTCAACAAAGAAGCAGAATATTTTTCCATCCTCGTTTTTATATACAAGCGCCTTGGCTGAGAATTGTTCGTCCTTATCGAGAAATTCGCATACATCTTTAATGGTTTGCTTGTTCGGTGTTTCTACTTTTCTTAATTCTTTTTCTGTTCCGGGCTCATCCTGCGTTATGCTTTCTGCTCTTTCGGTATTTGCCGAGTATTCGCAACTATCGCATACGACAATTTCATCCTCGCCGGTCGAGCTTAAAACCATAAACTCTTCCGAATCCTTGCCGCCTATGGAACCGGTGTCGGCTTCTACACTCCTAAAAGCAAGCCCGCAACGTCTGAATATATTGAAATAGGCATCCCTCATTTTGAGGTAGCTTATATCCATACCGTCTTCGTCAGCATCAAAGCTGTATGCATCTTTCATAATAAACTCTCTGCCTCTCATCAAACCAAAGCGCGGTCTCAACTCGTCTCTGAATTTTGTCTGTATCTGGTATAAATTAACCGGTAGATTTTTGTAACTTTTGGCAAATTTTCTTACTATGTCTGTTACCACCTCCTCATGGGTAGGTCCGAACACAAAATCCCTGTCTCCTCTGTCTTTTATTCTCAAAAGCTCCTTGCCGTAGTCGTTCCACCTGCCTGATTCAATCCACAGCTCTGCAGGTTGAACGGCAGCCATAAGAATTTCAAGAGCTCCCGCAGCATTCATCTCCTGTCTGACTATTTCCGAAACCTTTCTTATAACCCTCAAACCGAGAGGCAGATAATTATATATGCCGCTTGCAAGTTTGGAGATAAATCCTCCTCTTAAAAGCAGATTGTGGCTTACAATTGCGGCTTCTTTCTGGTCTTCCTTCAAAGTGTATATAAAACTTTCCGAATAACGCATACAAAACCCCTTAATCCTTTAATTTGCCACATATTATAACCTCAAAACATATTTTTGCAATTTTTATATGTTTTATCAGAGTAGTATTTATTGAATATTGTCCATTTTTAATGTATTTGTTTTTGCCGTTAGACTTGACTTTTAAGAATTTATGGTTATATTCGAGCATACACTCCAAAAAGGGGACGTATTTGGGTTCGACAGGGTGTGATGGCATTCGAAGGTCATGCCGAGCTCCTGCCAGCTCGTTAAATAGGCAGGAAAAAAGAAACGCAGATAACGAATACGCGTTAGCCGCTTAATTTAAAAGCGGCAGTCTGTTGGGTGTTTTGTCGCTTAGGCACTCGATAAGGCTTCATAACCATAAGCGCACCCCGCAAAAAAAGTTTGCCGATTGGCTTTTTTGCGGGTATTACAGTCGGTATGCTGCCAAAAGAGGTTTTACCCGGCTTTTCCTTGGCAGCATTATCAAAAAACGGGTTAAGCATGTAAAAAGCCTTCGGATGTGAAGCACTTCTGGACGCGGGTTCAACTCCCGCCGTCTCCACCAAAAATTTTTTTAAAAATGCGTCTATAGATTTGATACGGAACGATTTCCGACTATAAAAGTTTTCGAGCCGAATTTTTGTTTATATGCCTTTGATTCCTTTATAAGTTTATCTATAATCTCTTCTATTTTTCTATCGTCAACCCCGAATGTTTCTTTTAATTCACTCTTTGAACAGGGTCTTATATTTATCATCTTTATAACGGAGCGTTCGATGTTGTCGTAAAAGGCATCGTTTTCTTTGTTAAACGAGCCTATAATGTCGATATTGCCCACCTTGGAGCTCATATAAACGTATATATCCATCATCTCTTCGTTGCTTAGCTTCTTTGCCGTTGTGTATGCCGGAGGCCTGTCAACAGTTCCTATTTGAATTCTTGCAGGCTTAATCTGTTTTAAAACTTCGCAAAGAGCATCAATATCGTCTTCGGAGTCATTTACTCCTTTAGCAAACAGAATCTCAAGCCAAATTTCGTTTTTGAACTCCTTCGAAAATTGAATGATTCCCTCTGTTATTTTTTGTATGCTTAAGTCTTTATGCGGCATATTGATTTTTTTAAAAGATTTTTCAACAACGGAATCCAGGCTTGGTATAACAACATCCGCATCGAGCAGATCCGCTCTTACATCCTCTTTAAACAGCAAACTCCCGTTTGTTAAAACTGCTGTTTTGTATTTTTTAAACGACTTTACAAACCTAATCAACTCACCCAAATCTTTGTTTAGAGTGGGCTCTCCGCTTCCAGAAAACGTTACAAAGTCTATGTAACCTACCTTGTCGATAGTTTCTCTAAACTCCTTTTTTATATCCTCTATATTAAAAAAGCTCTTTCTTTCCACCGTTAAGTCGGTTGTCTTTCCAACCTCACAATAGATGCAGTTATAGCTGCAGGTTTTAAAGGGTATAATGTTAATGCCCAAACTCAATCCGAGTCTTCTTGAAGGTACAGGACCGAAAATAAATCCCATTGACATAATTTATTCACCTCACAAATATTTTATTTGCGAATTTGTTGGGTATCTCTTCAAAATACCTGTTTATCCTTCTGCAATTTACAGACGATATTTCCTCTTGAGGTTTTTGTTCTATCTTGAAAAGCTTTTTTGCATCTTTGTCCAAGTATTTGCATATGCAACCCACAACATAAAACGGTTTTGAAAAATATTGTGAAACCAATGCAAGGCTGAGGGTTCCCGTTTTATTTATAAAGCTGTTGTCAAGAATTGCATCGGTGCCGACAACTACGGCATCAACTTGTTTCATAATCAGAGAATATGCGCTGTCTTCCACCAAAATAGGGTTGATGTTTCTGTTTTTAAGCTCAATTGCAAGCTGCTCGCCCTCATTTGCCGGATGAGATACGGACAGATAAACATTTTGAGGCTTAATGCCTGTTATAACATCAAGCA
>WGCD01000093.1 GCA_015493995.1 Desulfurellaceae bacterium | reverse complement strand
TAAGCTCATTTGCCTCTTGTGATATATTCATTGACACAAGCTCGTCGTAAGTTGCACGCTTTATGTTTTCGGCAACCTTACCGGCTATAACAAAGATAGTGGCATAAAAGCCGTATTTTTTTAAAATCGGGTAGGCATACAGGAAATTATCGGCATAACCGTCGTCAAACGTAATGTGAACACTCTTTTTGGGCGGATTTTTGCCTTTTGATATATAATCGTATATATCTGTAAGCCTGATGGGCTGAAAACCTTCTTTCTGCAAGGTTTTAAGGTTGTTTTCAAAATTCTCCGGCTCTATTCTTTCTTGATAGTTTATATGGTGATAGCAAAGAATTAAAGCTCCCATTTAATCCGACTCAAACAGTTTTCCCAATCCGCCGAGCACAGAGCCTTCTCCAACCTGTTTTCCTCCCATATCCGGTGCGCTCTCTATTATCCTGTCAGCCAACCTTGAAAACGGCAAACTCTGGAGATATACAACGCCGTTTCCTCTGAGTGTGGCAAGAAACAGTCCCTCTCCGCCGAAAATCATAGATTTTAATTTTCCGGCTCGCTCTATGCTGTAGTCTATACCCTCAGAGAAGGCAACAAGGCAGCCGGTATCTACCCTTAAACTTTCACCGTGCAGCTCCTTTTTGACTATCGTTCCTCCTGCGTGGATAAATACCATTCCGTCACCCACAAGTTTCTCTAAAATAAATCCTTCTCCGCCGAAAAATCCGACTCCCAAACGTTTGTTAAAGGCTATATCTATCTTGGTACCCAAAGCTGCACATAAAAAAGCGTCCTTCTGGCAGTATATCACGCCGCCGAACTTATCCAAATCAACCGGTATTATTTTACCCGGATAGGGAGCTGCAAAAGCAACACGTTTTTTCCCTGCTCCCGTATTTGTAAAGTGCGTCATAAAAACCGATTCTGAGGCAATAGCCCTTTTGCCTGCACTCAACAGCTTACCGAAAAAACCCTCATTCGGGTTTGAGCCGTCTCCGAGCTTTGTATCAAACATTATCCCCTCTTCCATATAGTTCATAACACCCGCTTCAGCTATAACCGTCTCTCCGGGGTCTAATTCAACCTCAACAATCTGCATCTCTTCACCTATGATTTCATAATCAACTTCATTACAAATCACTTTTTACCTCCTTGTTTTACGGCTGCTTCACAACACCGTTATAGAAAATTTTACATTTGGCTTTTTTTATACCGACAGCCCTTTCGAGCTTTCCGAAAAATGAGCTAATCTTATTTAAGATGTTCTTTGCCACACTTCTTCCCACCTCAACTTTCGGGTGAGAAAAACTCCCGTCAATCCTTTGAACGATTACAGCGCAGCCGAGTTTGTTTAAAACGGCAACCCTCACATCCTCATAACGAGAAGTTATAAAATTCAATACGCCTTTTGCCGCTATTCTGTTTTTTTTGGTAGAAAATGCAACGTCTCTCAAATAACCCCTGCCCTTTTTTATATCAACCTTAACAAAAAGCCTTCTTATGTAGGTTTTTCCCGACTCAAGACCTTTAGCGGCATAACCCGCACTATACGCCTTATCGGCAAGCATTCCAAGCGGACCTACAATAAAAAACGAACCTATATCAACACTGCTAATGTTTCCCGTTTTTTCAAACCCGTCTATTATTTTATCGAGGTCTTTTCCTGCTATAACAATATGCTTTCCATCTGCAACAAACCTGCCGTTTAGGGTTTTTGCAGCATTTTCAAGGTTAAAATATACATCCAAGTTCATTTTAAGAAACCCTTTGAGTTTCAGTTTTTGATACAGGGCTTTAGAGAGTTTTTCCAGATTAAGCTTATCGGCTTTTTGCTTAATTTCCGTCAGACCGCCGCTTTCAAAATCAACGCTGAAACTCCCGTTAACCGGCGAACCCAAAAAATCATACTTAATCGGATTTACATTGAACAAACCGTGTTTCATAGAAAAGTCCGCTTTGAAACCGCTTACGGCAACCAGCCTGTTAATTTTCAAGCTGCCAAACGCAATCTTGCCTTTCAAAGCAGTGCTTTTATAGATATCCTCCTCTTGTTTCTTTTTTATCTCAGCCTTTAGGTTAGCTTTGGAAATATATATGCTTTTTTTGCTTTTTAAATCTCTGTATTCGATATATGCATTTTTAAATGTTAGCTTTTTTATAAGCAAACCTTTGCTTGATGAACTCTTCGAACCGTTTTGTTTATTTTTTATAGGTAAAATATTTAACAACCCCTCTTTATTTTTAACTATATACAGTTTTAAGTCCTTGATTGTTATTGCGTTTATCTTTGCATTATGACCAAAAACGGCATCAAAAGGGTTAAATGCAACATAGACGGCGCCGATTGTTGCAATGTCGTTTTTATAAAAGCTCTTCGGGTTTTTAACGTCAATTGAAGACACCTTAACACCAAGAGGAAAAACGGATATGTGGATACCTTTTTTAATTTTAATTTCATATCCGGTTGAATTATATGCGGCTTTTTCCACCATGGGAACATACTTGTTGAGATTTATGGTGCTTATAAAAATCACTGCGGCAGCAACTACAACAAATAAAAAAATAAGGAGCTTCTTCATAATCTACCCCCTTAAACTAACGCTCTTTTAAGAAGCTTTTTCACACAAAAAACCTATCCGCTTTCAATGATTAACATTGCCAGGCAATTCACAGCTTCGTTTAATTCCTATAGTATCCGCCTGCGGATTTTAAAATCTCAACATACTTTGCAACACCCTTTTCAAGCGACGTAAACTGCTTATCGTAACCGACTTTCTTTAACAAAGCAATATCGGCTTGAGTAAATGTTTGATATTTATCTTTAAGCTCTTCTGGAAATTTTATAAACTCAATTCTTACGTTTTTATACAGCTTTTGCATAATTTCGGCTATCTTTAAAAAGGGTTCGGCTTGTCCGCTTCCGCAGTTATATATCCCTCTCAAATTTTCATTTTCCAAAAAGAAGAGATTTACATTCACCACATCATCAACAAAAACAAAATCTCTTTTGAAATTATCGCTTCCCTCAAACAGCTTAATTGTGCCGTCATCCAAAATTTCGTTGTGAAAATGATAGATAACTGATGCCATCTTTCCTTTGTGCGTCTCCTGTGGTCCGTAAACGTTAAAATATCTCAAACCAACAATTTGTATGTTAACCTTCTCTATCAGGTTTCTTACATACCTGTCAAACAGAAATTTTGAAAAAGCATAAACATTCAAGGGGTATTCGTTTTTTTCTTCTTCCCTAAACCCGTTTACGGCATCACCGTAAACAGAAGCGCTTGAGGCATAAATAAATCTAATCCTGTTTTCAGCGGCAAATTCGAGCAGTTTTTTCGAGTAGTTGTAGTTGTTGTGCATCATATACCTTCCGTCTTGCTCCATTGTATCCGAACATGCACCCTGATGAAATATCGCCTCTATCTTGTAGTTTTTAAACATATCAAGAGAGTTGATGAAATCCCCTTTATCTATGTAATCGTTAAATGAAAGGGCGTTCAAATTTCTATGCTTTTTCGAGTTTGTCAGATTGTCAACTATAATAATATCGTCTATTCCGATACCGTTTAAGCCTCTTACAACATTGCTTCCTATAAAACCGGCGCCGCCTGTTACTATAATCATAGTTTGCACCTCCTATTTTAAGAAAATTATTATAAAAATATACCCGCAGGTCAAGTTTTACTTGAAACGAAGATTTAAAGCGTCTAAAATTCATTTGCTATGGATAGTTTTAGGTTTAAGTGTATAACCGTTTCAAAAACGGAAACCTCAAAGGGATTTTTCGTTAAAGCCGTAAACAAAAACGGTCCTGTTGAGCTTTTTATCTACGGCAAAAAAACGCCTATTGACAGTATGATTTATATGGAGGTGGCAGGTTTATACAAAAATACAAACAAAAACTACCTTACCGTCAAGAGTATGAATATTATAAACAGGTTTCAAAAAATAAGGGAATCGTTTCTAAAGCTCTCAGTTGCAATGACTATGATTGAGATAGCCTATTCAACCAAGATAGGCTTGGGGCTTTTGTTAAACGGCTTGACTATGCTTGAAAAATATTCTCACAAAACTGCTTTTATATGGTTCGGTGCCTCATTTTTAATTAAAAACGGTGTGTTTAACAAAAACAGCTTTTCGGAAAAAGAGATTTCTTTAATTTCTTTTATACTCAAGGCGGAAAATAAGGAGAGGCTTATGATAAGCGATGCCGAATTTAAGCCCCTCGCTGCCAAGTTCGTTAAACTTATAGAAGAGTATTCGGGAATATCGTTTTCTTTTGAATAACAAAACAGGGGGGTTAATTGAGAGCACTTATACAAAGAGTATCAAAAGCAGAGCTGTTTATAGATAACAAGCTGCACTCTCAAACAGGCAAAGGGCTTTTGGTGTTTCTGTGTGTTTGCAGAGACGACACGGAGAAAGATTTGGATTACGTTGCAAAAAAAGTGGTTAATATGCGCATATTCTCCGATGATAACGGAAAGTTTAATCTCTCGTTGAAGGATGTTGAGGGAGAATGTATGGTCGTCAGCCAATTCACGCTTGCCGCCGACACGAAAAAGGGAAACAGACCGTCCTATTTTTACGCTCAAAAGCCCGAAACAGCAGCTAAAGTATATGAGCAGTTTATTGAAAGACTTAAAAATGAGAACATTAAGACTGAAAGCGGAATTTTCGGCTCAAGTATGGATATAAAACTGACAAACAACGGACCTGTAACAATATTTTTGGACTCTAAAGAAAACGGCATACAATAGCGATTGGTTTAATATTTTTTGTTTAAATTGAACTTTTGAATATTTATTATACGTGCAAAACAGTATAAATCTGATATACACGCTTGACAGTGCGGCTACAATTGTTGTATAAAAAATCAACTAAAACAAGGGGGGCATATGAGATTTAAGACAAAACTTCTGCTGTATTCAATGGGGAGCGTGGTTGTATTTTCGATTGTTATTATTTTTGCCATCTTTTTTTTGAATATATCAGAAACAAAAAAGGTTACAAAGGACACACGGTCATTTATAATAAAAGAAAAAAAGGTTGCCCTGAAGATGGTAACGGATTCGGTGGTCTCAAAATACAAAAAGGAGCTGAATAACGGAATAAGCGAAGAAACTCTCACAAAAATGCTTGCAGACGAGTTAAACAACACAAGATACAACAACGGCAAGGGCTATTTCTTTGTCCTGTCAACAAAAGGCATTTTGGTTTTAGACCCGCCAAAACCTCAACTAAACGGTAAAAACGTCTATAATATGCAGGATAAAAAAGGCAACTATCTTTTTAGGGATATGATTAGCGTAGCAAAGAAAAACGGTGCGGGATTCGTTGAGTACTGGTGGAAAAAACTCGGTGGCGGTATCGCACCTAAATTGACATACGTAGCTATTATTCCACACACCAATCTTATAGTCGGAACGGGTGTTTATCTTGACAAAGTTGACAAAGAAATTGCCGAATACGGGCAGAGATTTAAAAAAGATTTCCTGCAGTTCGTAGCATATCTGATTGGTGTAATGCTCCTTGCTTTAATTTTTATATTCTTTATAGGTATCGTTTTTGCAAACAGTCTGATGAAGCCTATCCACAGTATGTATGACGATATGAAAGATTTGGTCTCCGGCGAAGGTGATTTAACAAGAAGAATAAACGTGAACACCAAAGACGAAATTGGCGAACTGGCTGAAATGCTGAACAGATTTCTTGATAAAACCCAATCTATGACAAAAGAGATAAAGCAAACCGTCTCCCAACTCGGCACACACTCATCCTCCCTCTCCTCTGCTGCAAATGAGATGGCATCAACAACACAGCAGACCACTGCAAATATGCAGGAGATAGAAACGGCAATAAACGATGCCACACAGGCGGTTGACGGTGTTGCACGCTCCTCTGAGAATGTAAACTCACTTGCCTCTGAGGTGGGAGAGGTAAACCAACAGATGCTCAAAGACATAGAGGAGAGATTAAACAGGATGGAGGAAAACGCCCTGCTTGCAAAAGAGGCTATGGAGCAGATAAACACAGTAGGTGAATCCTCCAAACAGATAGGTCAGATAGTAGGCGTTATAAACGAGATAGCAGACCAGACAAACCTGCTTGCCCTAAATGCTGCAATAGAGGCAGCAAGAGCAGGAGAAGCAGGCAGAGGCTTTGCCGTTGTTGCAGATGAGGTAAGAAAACTGGCTGAGAAAACCCAGCATGCCACAGAAGAGATAAGGAATATGATAAACACCATACAAAACGATACAAAGGCAGCAGTTGACAAGACAGAGAAAGCAGGTGATATGATACTGGCAGAAAAAGAGAAGGCATATGAAGACAAGTCTCACATAGAAGAGGTGGTAGGCAAAACAAACAACGTAATAGACGAAATAAACTCAACTTCTGCTGCAACAGAGGAGCTATCCTCAACCGTTGCAGAGATAAATATGCAGATAAGAGAG
>WGCD01000092.1 GCA_015493995.1 Desulfurellaceae bacterium | reverse complement strand
CTATAATTAAGCCCGTTTGACAGCCTGCCTTCATACAAATTACCAGCATATGCATAAGAAAAACCCAGAAACACAAATATTACTGCTATAACTATTTTTTTCATCTTATATCACCTCTGAAAGATGAATTAACATTCTTTCCTTTTTCAGGTATCAAAAAACAATCGCTCTCTTTGGAAGATTTAAAATATTTACTTGCAACTCTCATTATCTCTTCCTTTTTTATACTCCTGATTGTTTTTAAGTAATCTTTGTAGTATTGATACATACCGAATCCTGCATAAAATGCGAAATTCATATTTTTTGAGGAGAGCATCTCTTTGGAAAAGATATAATCACTAACCGCTTTTGCTTTGGCTATCTCCAACAGCTTGTTACTGAATTTACCGTTTTTGATTTTTGCAAGCTCATCCATAACGGCTTTTCTTGCCTTATTAAACGAGACATTCTTATCCAAATCTCCAAATATTTCATACAGTCCTTTATCATAAATCCTTCCTTCATTACCGCCGTCTATCGATGCAAAAATGTGATTGTCTCTCACTAAGTCCTTCTCAGCCATAGCACTTTTTCCAAAAAAAAGCATATACGAAATCAAATCCAAAGCCGGTGTGTCTATGCTGCCTTCACGCGGAATTTTAAACCCCATAGCCAACTTCTTAAAAGAAGCCGGTTTTTTTATGTACATAACTCTTCTGCCGTTTTGCACGGGCTCTTTTGTTATATGTCTGACTATTTTTACGGGTTTTTTATTTGAAAAAAGTTTTTCAACCTCAAGAAGAGCACTTTTTTTGTTTACATCACCGGAGATAACAATAACAGCATTGTTTGGCGCATAATATTTTTTGTAGTAGCTCCTAAGCTCGTCTATCGTATAATGCCTTATATCGTAAGCATATCCAATCGGCGTCCATTTATAAGGCGATGCAAGATATGCAAGATTGTGCAGTGAGTAGTATAAAAAACCGTCCGCCGAGTTATCTATTCTCCAGAGACGTTCCTGGTAAACAACGCTTCTTTCTTTTAAAAACTTGTTTTTATCGAGTGTTAAGTTGTTCATATTATCCGCATAGAAAGCCAGCACCTTTTTCCAGGCGGTTTTGTCTATTGTTGCAAAATAAACAGTAGAATCAAAAGACGTTTGGGCATTGTCAACCCCGCCGTACTTTGATGTAAGCTTATCTATGTATCCGTCGGGAAAATGCTTAGAACCTCTGAAATTCATATGTTCAAGCATATGAGATATACCGGTTATCGAGTTATATTCATCAACGCACCCTACCCTGTAAAGCACGGTAACATTCACAATAGGCAGAGAGTTGTTTTGTTCTATATAAACATCAAGGCCGTTTTTAAGTTGTGTGTGAGAGTATTCGGCAAAGGAGTTGACGCTTAAAAAAATAGAGAAAAATAAGACCAAAACAACTTTACGCATAGACAAACTCCCACGATAACGATGTTTTATTATCGGTTTGATTATCAGCTTTATTTTTTGTTTTATTATCTGTCGTATTGTCTTGTTTCACATTTTGTTTAGCCTTCGGCGCTTGTGGTGCATTACCGAAATTGACTTTCGGTGCCTCTTTTGTTTTCGGATTTTCAACCTTAAAATACGGCATAGGCTTCAAACCCATCTTGGAAGCTATAAAATTATAAGGAATCGAGCGAATAGTGGAGTTGTAAATCGTTACAATATCGTTGTACCGCTTTCTTGCAACGGCAATTCTGTTTTCCGTTCCTTCAAGATTATCCATAAGGCGCGTAAATTCTTCGTTTGCCTTCAGTTCAGGGTACCTTTCGACAATCACAAGAAGTCTTGAGATTGCGCCTTCAAGCTGGTTGTTTGCCTTTATCTCATCTTGAGGGGTTTTTGCACCCATAAGTTTTGCCCTTGCATCTGCAATGTATTTAAATACACCGGCTTCGTGCTTCTCATACCCCTTAACACTGTTTACGAGATTGGGAATCAAATCCGCTCTTCTTTTTAGCTGAACATCAACATTGCTCCAGGCAGCCTTTGCTCTTTCATCTAATCTCACCAACTTATTGTAGGTGGAATAGTAAAACATTCCAAAAGCTATCACTATCAACAATATAACCACAATACTACCCAACACACCTTTCATATATTTACCTCCGATATTTTTATCCTACCAACCGCCACCGATACCCCCTCCGCCGCTTGAGCCGCCGCCGAAACCGCCGAATCCGCCGCCAAGTCCGCCACCGAAACCGCCGCCCAGCGGGCTTTCCCATCCGCTTCTGTAAGAACCTAGAAACATACCTATAAAAAACGGAAACAGATACGGTCCCAAAACAAACATAGCCGCAACAAGCAAAACGATATCAAGAAGGCTAAGCGATTGTCTCTTTAAAGGTTTAGGTTTTATCACACCGTTTAATTTTATATGATTCGCCTTTGCTATTATCGATGCAATAGCCATTGCCCCGTTTAAAACTCCGGCGTTGTAATCGCCCTTTTTGAAATAGGGTACGATGTAGTTGTCTCGAATTCTGCCCAAGAGTCCGTCAGGCAGAATACCCTCAAGTCCGTAGCCGGTATTTATCCTTAACTTTCTGTCTTTAACATCAACCAGGAACAAAAGTCCGTTATCCTTACCCTTTTGACCTATTCCCCACTTTTGGAACATATCCATAGAGTAGTCGAATATATCCTCACCGTCGGTTGAATTGATGGTTACAATTGCAAACTCAACGCCTGTTTTTTGCTTTAATTCAAGGACAAGTCTGTTTAACTTTGCCCTTGTCTTGTCGTTTAAAATATGAGCAAAATCGTTAACATATCCCACAGGCTTCGGAATATTCGCAGCATTGGCAAAAACGGCAAAAAGGAGAACTACTAATATGCTAAGAAAGTATTTTGTCGGAAATTTCAACAAGCTCTTCCACCTCTTTCAAATATTTTTTAAATACATCAAGCAGTTTATCAAAACCCATCTTTGGAGAATCCCTTAAAATCTTAAATGCTTCGAGTTTAACATCAAACGTCTTTTCAAATTCATCTATCAGTGTAGCGTCGTTTATCAACTTTCCTTTGAGGCGGAGCAGGTTTCTCAAAATAAGCAAAAAGTTATACATAGAGCGATATGCTATGTTGTCAACAACCTTTCTATCAAGCGGCAAATCGACAAATGCGCCTTTTAAAATAAGCAGCTTGCTCCTTAATTCATACTCAATCTGTCTTCTCAAATCGTCGTTTTTTACCTCTAAATCCTCAAAAGGGTTACTTCCGTAAACGATTTTTGCATTTTCTTTAAGCTCGAGTATTTCCATACAAAAAACATCGGCAGCCTTGTTAAAAAAATTCTTATTAACTACAATGGGCGTTGAATACTTCTTTTTATATTTGGTATAGACTCTTTTTATGTTCAGCAAATCTTCTGCATCAACCCTGTCAAGCACTATAAATATACCGTTATTTTCCAAAAAAGAGGTTATGCCCACATTGTGCAGTCCGACACTTATAAGCCTGTCTTGAAAGTGACCTGCTAAAATCTCAACAAATTTATCCATTTCACCTGCCTTTGTTTAAATTTTCATAAAAATTTTTCTTAAACTCTTCAAACGAATCCTTCAGAATTGCCTCCCTTGCAGATTTTACCAAATTTACATAATAATACAAATTGTGTATGCTGGCAAGCGTGTAGAACGAAAGTTCTTTAGCCTTCAACAAATGCCTTATATAGCCCCTTGAAAACGTACGGCAGGTGTAGCACTTACACCCCTCCTCAATGGGAGAATCGTCGTTTCTATACTCCTGTCTTTTTATATTTACTATTCCGTTTTTTGTAAAGAGCGTCCCGTTTCTTGCATTTCTTGTCGGCATAACGCAATCAAACATATCCACACCAACATCAATCAGGTTTATAATATCCTGAGGCTTTCCAACACCCATAGCATATCTTGGCTTGTTTTTCGGCAGGATTTCTGCAACTATTTCTGCAGCTCTATACATATCTTCTTTGGGTTCACCAACACTCAAACCGCCTATGGCAAATCCGTCAAAATCAAGTTCAGACATTTTAAGGGCAGCCTCTTTTCTTAAATCGTCGAATATACCGCCTTGAACTATGCCGAACAGAGCCTTAATAGGAAACTCATTCTTCGCCTTTAAAGACCTCTTTGCCCAATCTATGGTAATATCCAAAGATTCCTTAACATACCTTTTATCTGTCGTATATGGAGGACATTCGTCAAGTACCATAGCTATATCGCTGCCCCACCGAGATTGAAGCTCAACAACCTTTTCGGGAGTAAAAAAATGGGATGAGCCGTCTATGTGGGATTTAAACGCTACACCCTCCTTTGTTATTTTTCTGAATTCACTCAAGCTGAAAACCTGAAAACCGCCGCTATCGGTTAAAATGCCCCTGTTCCAACCGCTAAATTTATGCAGCCCGCCCAAATGCTCTATTGTTTCAATACCCGGCTTTAAATAAAGGTGATACGTGTTGGATAAAATCAATTTTGACCCTATGGCTTTTAACATACACGGCAATACGGCTTTAACCGTGGCGTTTGTTCCAACCGGCATAAAAACGGGCGTCTCTACTTTTATATGCCCCAAATCCATAATGCCGGCTCGCGCAGAGCCGTCCCTATTTAAAAGTGAGAAAAAACTCATCGCTTTATGCTGCCTATATAAACTTTGTCGGCTTCAAGTAGAGGCGCAATTAATTTATTGCCGTAAACAAAAATATCTGCGGCAGGCGTTTTAAAGTTCTTAACGATATAAACCTTTTTGAATGTCAGGTCTGTTTCTATAATTTCTCCGCTCCTGTAGTCAGAAATAAAAACCTCTCCGTTTTTAATCACAAGACCGTCAAACCCGCTGAAACCTTTCAAGTAAACGCTTTTTAACAGCTTTCCCGACAAAGATATGATATTTACAACAGGCTTATTAAAGGAAACAACGACAAAAGCATTAAGCCTTTTTGAAAACACTATGCCGTTGGGTGAAAAATCGGATTTGTGAAAGAATACTGTAACTTTTGTGCCGTTTATGACATAAACATTGTTTGTCATTGTATCTGTTACATATATTTTGCCTTTAAAATAGATAATGTCGTTTAAAAATTCCGAGCCTTTTACCTTTATGCAGTTCATCTTTTTTGTCTCAATATTTGCCGTGCAAACCCTGTCCAAATCGGCTATGTACATCAATTTTCCATAAATCCAGATACCCTTTGGAGCCTGAAGGTTATCCAGAAATTTATATTCAAGAATATTTCCGTATCTGTCGAGCTTTGTAATAAACCCGTCTCTGTTTTTGCTTGTAGGAGATGAGCCAATGTTTGAAACAAATATATACCTGCCGTTGAAATAGGCACTTTCGGGATGCTGCATACCAATAACGAACTTATCGTTTAAAAACTTGAAGCCCGTAATAACGACAAACAAAGATACAAGAGCAATAACAATAATTTTTTTATTTTTTAAAAATGGCATCTAACCAACCTTCCGTTTTTATTTTTTAACTCCGGTTTTTTTAAACGACATATATCTTGCGACTTTGAACATATATCCACAAACGGGCACTGAGCCTTATCATTTATAT
>WGCD01000091.1 GCA_015493995.1 Desulfurellaceae bacterium | reverse complement strand
TTGTTGGTGTTATCAACGACATAGCAGACCAAACCAATCTGCTTGCCCTAAACGCAGCCATAGAGGCTGCAAGAGCCGGAGATGCAGGACGCGGTTTTGCCGTTGTTGCAGATGAGGTTAGAAAATTGGCAGAAAAAACTCAGTCAAATGCCTCAGAAATCAAGGAAATGATAGATGCGGTTAGCGGAAATGCCTCGAAACTGATAACTCAAAACTTGGAGATAGCAGATAGAATACAAAGCAGCGGAGATAATGCCAATGTTATAAGAGAAACCTTTACAAACGTCAAAGATGAGATAGACAAAGCCTCTCAAATGTTATCAAGCATAACAGCAGCGGTTGAAGAACAGTCGGCATCAATAGAAGAGGTAACACAAACGGTTGAGCACGTTGTTGATTCTACAAAAACCGTTGTTAATAAGTTGAACGATGTTTCGTCTCAAAGCGTTGATTTGGAAGAGGTTGCAAAGCAGTCTTTCGCTATTTTGAGGCATTTGAGAATAGAACATCCTATGGAAGACGTTTACAAAATCCTCCGTGATGCCAAACAGGAGATAGAAACAACAATAGAGGATGCAATAAAGAGGGGAGAAATATCAAGTGCAGATATATGGGATAGAAACTATATGGAAGTTCCAAACACAAATCCAAAGAAATATAAAACAAGATTTACAGACTTTATGAAAAAATACATACAGCCCATAGAGGATAAAGTCCTGTCAATGAACCCCAAGTTCAAGTTCGTTGTTCTTGTGGACAACAACGGTTATCTTCCTGCCCACAATACCATATACGATAAACCCCTAACGGGGGATTATGAAAAAGACCTTGTGGGAAACCGCTCTATGAGAATATTCAATGACCCGACAGGTCTTGCAGCAGGTCAAAACACAGAGCCCCTGCTTGTTCAAACCTATATGAGGGATACGGGCAATGCTATGTATGATGTCTCAGTTCCTATTTACATAGAGGGTAAACACTGGGGAGGATTGAGAATAGGAATGCTGCCGTAGGCAGTGATTAGGATATTGGGTTTAGGAATTAGGATGCGGTGGTCGGGGATTAGCTGTATTCCATTTTTCACATTTTATAGGCGCTCATTTTATACTATTTCAAAAAACCACAACACAATAAAATTGTATTGCTCACAATGTCCTTCACTTCCTTTATTTGCTCGCAATAAATTTTATTGTGATTAAAATAAAGAGAAGCTGTTAAATAGTCGAATGGTTGAGCAGGGAATTGGGAATTAGTGAATAGGCGTATGGATTTTATCCAAACTTTGCACCTCGCAGGTGCAAGAAATGGGGTGAAACGGAAAGCATTTATAAATCTAAGGTGTTGAATTTTTTCAACAAAAAGAGTAAAAATAATGTAAGATTAAGAGACAAATACGACCGAATTGGAGAAAATATAATATGGAACTGTTGTTGGGCTTGATATAATGGATATTGAAATATTCGAATTGTTTAAAAAAACAGAAAAATATAAATATATACAGATGATATTTGAGTCGATAGAAATACCCATACTGCTTGTTCATAAAACACACATAATACTACTGCAAAATAAAGCTGCTTATGAACTATTTGGTTCAAAAGAGGGAGGTTTGTGTTGGCAAGAATTATGGGATGGAGAAACGCTATCCGAAGACAACAAAAAGCTTTATAAACAAGGCAAAGTGTTGCCTAATATGGCTTGCCGTTTTTGTGCATCAAACGAGGCTCTTGAGTCACAAAAAAGCATCACGGAAGAATTGTATATTTTCGGAAAATATTGGGAATCTTGTTGGGTTCCTATTGCAAAAGATATCTATATGCACTATTTCATAGACATAAGCAAAAGGAAAAGCAGTGAGGAAAAGTACAAACAATCCCAGAAATTTTTAAGAGAGGTCGCGGATTTGGTTCCCGATTTGA
Source organism: Desulfurellaceae bacterium (assembly GCA_015493995.1). GTDB lineage: Bacteria > Campylobacterota_A > Desulfurellia > Desulfurellales > Hippeaceae > S144-51. The sequence goes on along the minus strand of WGCD01000091.1, from coordinate 1,357 downwards.
TTTGGGTGAAGGATTTACACAAAAGCTATACATTTACAAATAAAGCTAATTGCGAAAAATTGCTTGGAATAAACGATGTATATGAGCCTGTAGGCAAAACTCAAACCTACTTTGCAGATAAAATAAGAGCCGAAAAACCGGATGACCCTTATTACTATACCTTCGACTCATTATGCCAAGATTCAGACCAACAGGTCATAAACACAAAAAAATCTTTGCGGTTCAATGAATTGGGCAGCGTTAGAGGAAAACGTCTCTATCTCGATGTTATTAAAGTTCCCTGGTTTAACAACAAAGGTAAACTGATAGGCGTGCTCGGAACAGCCAGGGATGTAACCATAGAAAAAACTATGGAAAAGGAACTCAAAGAAAGCCGAGAAAAATTGGAACAGTCTCTTCTTTATCATAAAGCTATTTTTGATAACAATGCTGCGGTAATGATTGTTGTTGACAAGAACCGCACAATAATTGATTTAAACTCAACTGCACTGAAGGCATTTGGTTATAAGAAAGAGGAGTTAATTGGCAGAAACACGATAATACTCCATCCAAGCAAATTATCATACGACAACTTTACAAAAGAATTTAGGGATATGTTGGATGGTCAAACAAAAAGCAAAACTATAGAATTTAATTTCAAAAGAAAAGATTCAAGTTTTGTTTGGATGGAGGTCAAAGGCTCGCCCATAACCCTTCCCAACGGTAAAAAAGGAGTCGTATGGAGTGCAATAGATACGACAGAGATACATAAGCTTAAAGAGAAACTAAAACATCAGGCTCTTCACGACCCGTTAACAGGAATGTACAACAGATACTTTCTGGAAGATGAGGCAGAAAGAGCCATGGCTCGAGCAAAAAGAAACAATACTAAATTGGCTGTCTGCCTCCTTGATTTGGATGATTTCAAGTCCATAAACGACATATACGGTCACGAAGCGGGAGATACGGTTCTCAAAACAACAGCCTCAAGACTAAAGCAAATTGTTAGAAAAACCGATTTTATAGTCAGACTCGGAGGAGACGAATTCGTAATACTGCTTGAGAATATTAGTAGTTCCAAACAACTGGAGTCTATTTTTGTTAACATACTTCAGGAAATAACAAAAGCCATAGATATTGCAAAAGACGTTAAAGTAAGTGTAAAAGCTACTATAGGAGCCGTTTTATACCCCGATGTGGATGCCAGATTCAAAATTCTTTTACGCCTTGCCGATACCGCTATGTACAGGTTGAAAAAAAACAAATCAAAAAGTGAGAAAAAATTCGGAATATACGAAAAAGGAGGTACAGCATAAAAACGTTTACGAATAATAAATTAAAAACTCAATTTGATTTTACAATCAACATTAATTAAAAT
>WGCD01000090.1 GCA_015493995.1 Desulfurellaceae bacterium | reverse complement strand
ATGATTGTTGCAGTCCGTATTGCAAATAGAGCTGTTTTTGTGCTGCTGACTTCTTTTATTGTAAATTTTGCTTTTGCCGATATGCATATAAACAAAGATTGTGTAGCGCCTCTCTTTTTCAATAATAAGTTTTTGACTATTTGTGGTGACTCGGCGGAAAATAAGGTTTTGTTACTTTTGAATAAAGATTTTACAATAGTCAAAAAAGAGGATATAAAAGAAAAGTTCAAGCCGCTGGAGCTTGTAAAAATAGATAATGAGCTCTATGTTTTATCAAAAAAAGATAATCTTCTAATACTGTACCGTTTGGATGAGGCAGATTTAAAGCTTCAAAAGGCAGGTAGTGTATCTTTTGATAACAGGGATGACTTTATACTGTTTCCAAATTTTTTTGAAAACAATTATTTCGTTAAAAACGGACAAATTTACTTTCGTATAGGCCTGTTGGGTAAAGAGGCAATACCGGCATTGGCGATATTCGATCCAAAAAGAAAAACAACCGGGAAAATTGTATTCCAAAAGTTTGCCGGTTTTATGCCTATGCGGCTCTTTGAGTTTCGCGGTGATATTATGTTGTGGTTACGAAAGGAGCGAAAGCCGGAAAACAGCATTGTTGTTAAGATTAAAGGTACGAAAATCGCATATGATATTTTTTATAAGGATAACGGTAGTATTTTTACGGGCGTTTCGCAATCCAAAACTGGTAATTCTGTTCTTTTTGGAAACTGTTTAAAGGAAGGATTAGACTTTTGCTTGGTTGAATTGGGTAAAAAAACAGATAGGATTGAAAATTTTTCAATCCCCTTGCGTCCTATATTGTATTTCGCATCGAAAAGTTCCGCGATTGTATACGGAGTAACAGTAGATCGAAACTTTAAGCCGACGGCATATGTGCGATGCGAAAAGAAAGATTTACCGAAAAAACTTTCATGTAAAATGCTCGATAACATTAACTCTTTTGCGCTACCTATTAAAGTTGAAGCGGAAGACAATAAAAAATATTTCGGCATCTATTTTGAAACTGAAAATGGAACAAAAGTTTACATTCTAAATGAAAATGGAAATATTTATAACTCTTTTCGACTCGGAGATAAATTGACTCCTTTTTTATCAAAGATTTTTTTAGCTAACAGAGATCTTTATATATGGAATACCAAAAACGAGTCATCCAAATTTATGAAGCTGCCGAATGACAGCCGGTGATTGTAGTATTTAATGCAACAGATTTTTGAAATTATTATGAATAATAAGTACCAATTTACGACAGTTTCGGTAATATAACCGAAGATAGCAATTCAAGCTTCAGAGTGCCGTCCGGTTTCGCCGGCGGGCTCTACGACCCGGACACGAAGCTGACACACTTCGGCTACAGGGAGTATGACGCCTATACCGGCAAGTGGACATCAAAAGACCCGATACTCTTTGTGGGCGGCGACAGCAACCTCTACGGATATGTGCTGAACGATCCGGTTAATATGGTGGATCCGTGGGGTTGAGTTGGAATACCACACTTACAATAGGTGGAGCAATAGCCGGTGGATTTCATGGGGGTGGAACTACATTTGGTATCGGAACTTTATTTGGAGCTGTGGCTGGAGCAAGTTTTGGTCATGCGCTAGGTAGCTGGATAGACGATATGGTTAGCCAACCGCAATATGTTATAGGTGATCCAAGACGCAATAAACAAATGCAAGAAGTTGTTGATCAAACGAGGAAAATGGGCAAAGAGACTACAAAAAGTGTATGTAAATTGGGCACAGTCGGAAAGTTTTAAAATGAAATTTAGAAAATTTTTTATCGTATTGTTAATTCCTATTGTCGTCTTGGGGATATATGACATAACAAAGCTAACCAACCCGATTCTGTATCTGATTAACGGATCTACTTTGAAAGTGAATGGTTATATAGTCAACTTCCCATTCCCTTATTGGGCATATTTTAAAGAGAATGGGCACTCATATGTAATAGCCGGAAGTAGAGTCGGCAACAAAAACCTTAAAGCCGAAATTTTAAAAGAACCGCAGACCATAAATATTGAAATGTTGAAAAAGAGTTGTAAAGAATATGTGAAAAATTTTTCTCACATCAAAGGAAAGCAATATATATGCCTGCTTGAAGGCAAAGGTATGATGTATTTTGTATCAGATGACGGGAAACTTGTCTTGAATACGGGAGATAATTTCGATCCGGAAAATGAAAATGAAACAGCAGAGTACAATAGGCTCTTAAATAACATTGCATCTGAAAAGAGTGGGGCATCACGGAGTCAGGCCCCTTGATGTACGGGTCCAATTTATGAAAAAGCTATACATAAAAACGAATTCCTTAAAAAAGCACCTCTCATTGATCTGCGAGTTGGCTTTATTTTTGGATTTGAAATATTTTACTGTTTGGTTTTACCCCGAAGTTAAATAAAAAAATTGTTATTTCCCTTTGAAAGTAACTTTTACAAAGAAGATATGCTTGAGCCTATAACAGTTTATGATGAAAATCAAGAGTTGGAAAGAGTGAAGCTATATAGGGCTTTCGATAGGCAAAAGTGTATTTTTTTGCAAGATTTTAAAACGATTGAAAAATTTGTCGATTCCATCTGTTTTTATAAAAGAAAAAAAACAAAATGGTATTTATGCGGTGTAATGCACGAAAGCATGATAATTGCCAAATATAGCAAGAGATTGGAAACATACCTAAAAATCAGAAAAATAGAATATGACACAACACCTCCCGATTGGTGGTAGGTCACGACATCAAGAGGCCACGCCCCTTGACGAGTCCCCCTTTCTGCTCTTCTGGTTTCAGCATTATGCATTGTGCAGTCGGGTTAGGGTCACTATACGAGTCTGTAGAGGGGGTTTTGATGCCCGAATAATCGATGTATTTTCAATGAATTGAAAATTTTGTAAGAAATATTTTTCAATTGGTTGAAAAGCATCACTGGGGCAGGCCTCAGATATGGCAGGTATGATGCCTATTGGGATCTTATTATGTTTTGCAAGCTCACCACGGGAGTGTAAACTGAGCAGTAGATACTTTTGCAGTTGGATAAAATTCGTCAAAATGGAGGCTTGGTAACCGGTCAATACAGAAATCCGAACAGCCAAAGGGGTATTTTGCCGCCGCTTCCGATTTCGATCTCGTCTGCTGCTACAAATGAGGTTTTTGCATCTTTTATCTGTTTGAACGATTTATTCTTGCCGCCTATTTCGAAGATATACTTTTCATCGACCATAAAATCGCCTATTGTACTGTATTTGACACTATGAGACTCTTTTATCTGTGATACGAAAAAACTCTCTCTTAGGGCACCGGTGTTCTTGTTTTCGCATAAGATGTTGTACAGATTGATGTTGTCGAGGTAGATCTTGTCGGGCTTGTTCAAGAGCTTTTTGCCTTTGAAATTACCTCCGATGATCTCTATAAGATTGGCTTTTTTCAGATAGTAAAGATAGCTGTAGAGGGTGTTTCTGCTGATTCCGGCGTTTTTAGCCAGGTTTTGAATATTAAGCTCCATCGGTACGCTCGAACATAAAAGATGCAGCAGCTTCCTGATGGTTGCTATCTTGTCACTCTCTACATTGTAGATGGTCGCCACTTCACTATCCAGTATGATATTGACGATTTCGTTAAGTCGCAGGTTGTAACTTAGTTCTCCTTCTGTAAAGAAAGGGTAGCAGCCGTACTGCTTGTATTTGGTGAAGTACTCCAGAGGCTTGAACGACTTTTTGATTTCGTGAGCGATCGTCTGGTGTTTTGTAAGCAGATCTTTCAAGTCGACAGGTTCGAGCGTCAAGCCCAGCTTTATGGAGACAAACTCTCTAAATGAGAGTGCGCCAAGTTCGTAAAATAGTGCACGCCGGCTTAAATCGACTTTTGAATTCTCTATCTCCAATGCGGAAGAGCCGGAAAAGATCACTTTGATATCTACGAAGTCGTAGATCGTTTTAAGCTCCAATGCAAAATCGTTTGCCTTGTGAATCTCATCGATTATGAGAAGCTCTCCGCCTAGTCTCGAAAACTCTATCGCGATGTCACTCAGTTTTTGGGCAATATTGTCTGCACTTATATAGAGCATTTTTTCTACAGGCAGCGCATATTGCTGTGCTATCTGGCGTATGAGTGTAGTTTTGCCCACGCCTCTTTGGCCAAGTATTCCGATGAGTTTTGCTTTCAAGTCGATTTTATCAAAAAGGTAACGCTTGAATGTCGGAGTGGGCAGAGAAAAATAGAGGTTTGAGAGTTCGATAAGTCTTTGCACAATTTACCTTTTCAACGAGTTGAAAATATTATATCATATATTTTTCAATCGGTTGAAAATACATCGGCGGTGCTATTTTAAAATATCGCATTATCAGCTCTCCCGTAAAAGTCTCCGAGCCGCTTGGCTGACCTCTTCGGCGGAGATCTCTTTCATGCACTCGTGCGTCTTTATGGGGCAGGTTCGTTTCATGCACGGGGCGCACTCGAGATCGCGGCGCAGTATGACGCTTTTTGGATTTTCCCACTGCGAGGTCTCTTTATGTTTCGTGGGGCCGAAGATGGCTACGGTCGGGACACGGTAGGCCGCGGCTATGTGCATAGGGCCGCTGTCGCCCGTTATGAAGAGATCCAGTCCCGCTATCAGGCCGCAAAGCTCCGGAATAGTCGTTTTGCCTGCAAGATTGGTGACGTTTTCTACCCCTTTTTGGCGTACCATCCGCTCTATGTCGCCGGCTATGTCCGTTTCGCCGGGACCGCCGAAGATGACTATGTCGAACTTATCGGAGAGATCCGCGGCTACTTCGGCGAACTTTTCAGGGTACCATCGCTTCGCGCTGCCGTAT
>WGCD01000089.1 GCA_015493995.1 Desulfurellaceae bacterium | reverse complement strand
ATAAAAAAACCTGTGTACAGCTACATTCCGGCTGAAGTAATATCAAAAACAGCAGCAACCATTTTATCAAAAATACCGGGGTTTGTGGAAAATTTGAGGGTTGACATTGGAGACAAAGTCAAAAAAGGCGAGATTCTTTTAACCATAGACCAAAACATATCAAAGCAAAACGTTAAATCGGCAACTGCCAATGTTGCAAAAGCAAAATCTCAATTGAAAAACGCAGCGTTCAACTACAAAAAATATAAAAAACTATACGAAAGCGGTGTTATATCGAAGCAGCGATTTCTTGCAATGAAAACCGAGTATGAAACAGCTCTCGGGGCATACGAGCAGGCTGTTTCGGCTTTAAAAATGGCGAAATCAACGCTCAGATACTCTGTTATAAAATCTCCCGTAAACGGGATAATATCGGCAAAATATGTTGATAACGGCGATATTACCTCCATGTTTCAACCCCTGCTTAAAATAAATCGTATGAACACTCTGCAAATCAAAGCAAGCATTGACGAAAAAACGCTCGCTTCGATACGCTCATTGAATTATGTGTTTGTAAAAATAAAAAATCTGGTCTTTAAAATTAAGCCAACCCATATTTCACCGGCTTTGGACTCTGTAACGAGAACACTTGAGATAAAAGCCGATTTGCCTAAAGACGTTAAGGCAAAACCGGGAGAGTTCGCCTATCTTATTGTTGCAACTAAAAAGAAGCCGGTTATTGCAGTAAACAAACAAGCCGTCACTACTCGCGGCGGCATCAAAGGAGTGTTTGTAGTCAGCAGCAACAAAGCCTACTTCAGAATGGTGCGTCTCGGGGAGTCATACGGAAAATATATTGAAATATTATCGGGTATCTTTCCCAACGAAACGGTTATTCTAAACCCTCCTTTGTCTTTGAAAAACGAGTCCGCTGTTGTAAATGAAAAGTGATAAAAATATAGCCGGTAAACTTGCCGATAGTTTTATAGACTCAAAAGTCACCCTGCTTATTATACTCATAATTTTAACGCTCGGTGCAATGGCTGTCTTTATGACACCGAGGATGTACGACCCGGAAATCAAGGTTCCAGCTGCCGATATAATCGTCCAAAGACCCGATACCCCTACTGTTGAGATGGAAAATCAACTTATAAAACCTCTGGATTCCCTTATAGGTTCGATAACCGGCATTGACCACACATTTAGCTTTGCCACAGACGATTTCGGTGTTGTTACGGCTCAGTTTAAGGTAGGTGAAGACCAGGAAAAAAGCTTAATCAAACTGTATAACCAAATTATGAGAAATATGGACAGAATGCCGAAAGGCACCGTTCAGCCTATTATTAACTCAATAGGTGTGGACGACATACCCATTGTTACAATAACACTTTTTTCAAATAAACTGGATTACTTCCGATTGAGAAATTTAGCCTGCAAAGTCCTTGACAACTTGAGAGGAATACCCAATATCGGCTCAAACTACGTTATTGGCGGAGCAAAGAAAGTATTCTATATTCACTTTATTCCGCAAAAGTTAAACTACTACAAAATAGGTTTGAACCAAATAATAAAGTTGTTAAAGTCAAGCAATGTATTTGTTCCTGCCGGACATCTTATCAAAAATAACAAACGCATAAGAGTTGTGCTTTCCAACTTAATTAGAACAAAACAGGCTTTAAGTAATACCATTGTAAAGGTTTACGGTTCGAAGGTCGTTTTTTTGAAAGATATTGCAGATATAGAAGCGGCAAATAAAGAGAACAACACCTATTCTTTGTTTGCATACGGAAAAGGCTCTTCAAAACACTTCAAAGCAAACAACCAAATCAAAGCCGTCACCATAGCAATAGCCAAAAAAACAGGTAGTAACGCAGTTGTAGTTGCTGATAGTATTATCAAAAGACTAAAAGAGCTGAAAGGTGTTATGATTCCTCAAGATGTCGGTATAAAGATTATGAGAAACTACGGCAATAAGGCAAACAAAGCGGTAAATACGCTTATTGACCACCTATCCATTTCAATTATAGTTGTTGCTGTTATACTGATAATATTTTTAGGTTGGAGAGAGTCTGTCATTGTAACCCTAAGCGTGCCTCTTGTGCTTTTAAGCGTGTTGTTTACGGATTTTATTGCAGGGCAAAGCATAAACAGAATAACGCTTTTTGCCCTTATTCTATCTTTGGGACTGCTTGTTGACAGCGGTATTGTTGTTATAGAAAACATACACAGACACATATCCTTGGGTAAAGTTAAAAAATTCAGAGATACAATTGTAGATTCCACAAATGAAGTCGGTAATCCTACAAATATAGCTACAATAGCCGTTATACTGGCTTTTATTCCTATGGCTTTTGTGGGCGGTATGATGGGTCCTTTTATGAGACCGATACCTATAAACGTTCCGATAGCCATGATAGTCTCGGTTATCGTTGCATATACTATAATACCCTACATCAGCAAACGATTTTTAAATCACAAAAAGAAACACCAAAAGGCAAAAAGGGACTTACTTCAAACACTCTACAAACAAACCATTATACCTCTTTTAAGGTCAAAACTTTTAAGAGGCTTAATCTACGTTTTATCTGTGCTTTTACTGTTCTTATCGCTGTTAATGCCTGCCTGGCAGTTTTTAAGACCATCAGGGCTAAACGGTCCGCTTAGCCCATTTGGAGTGGAGTTTAAGCTTCTGCCTGAAAGTAATGTCAATACGTTTCTTGTTGAGGTAAAAGCTCCATTTAACACCCCTATTGAAACAACACTTGCCGTAGCGCAAAAAGCCGGGGATATTATAGGCAATAACCCTTACGTAACGGAATATCAGATATATGCAGGTATTTCAGCGCCATTTGACTTCGGTTCTTTGATGAGAACATACCTTATGAGCGACACCCCCAATATTGCACAAATTAGGATAAACTTAAAAAAAGAAGACAGACCTCAAGAAATAGAAATAATAAAAAGCATAAACAAACATCTGAACATTTTAAGAAACAGGTACAAAAATGTTATATTCAAGGTAATAAAAGAACCCCCGGGTCCTCCGACAAGGGCGCAGATACTTGCGCAGCTCTACGGTCCCAATTATGAAAAACTTCAAGAAAGTTCCCGGATAATCAAAAGCTATTTTAGAAAGATTTACAACGTTACAAACATAGACAGCTCCGTCTATCCGACCTATTACGAATACAAAATACACATAGACTACCAAAAGGCTATGATTGCCGGCTTAACACCTCAAGATGTGGCAAATTTCTTATATTCCTACATACGCGGAATTACCGTAAAATGGGTGTATGATGAAAATTTCACAGAACCGGTATATATCGTATTGAGGCTTAAAAAGAAAGACAGAGCAAACCTTGAAAACATATTGGATTTAAGACTATTGACAAGAAGCGGCAAACTCGTGCCTTTAAGGAATATTGCAAGCGTCAACAAAGTTAGGCAGCAGCAACCTATTTACAACAGAGATGAACACAGGGTTGTTTATGTGAGTGCGGATATGATTGATTTCACGCCGGTTTACGGACTTTTGTACCTTGACAAAAAACTCAACGGCAAAAAACTCTCAAACGGTGTTGTATTTCACACTGTAAATCTCGGCTTTACTCATTCTATTCCCAAAGATGCGGCTTTTTATCAGATACGCTGGGGCGGAGATATGAGGCTAACACTTGACGTATTCAGGGATTTGGGCATTGCCTTTATTTTTGCAATAGTGTTTATCTACTTCATACTTGTGGGATACTACAAATCCTTTGTTATCCCTATAATAGTTATGGGTGCGATACCTCTTACCATAATAGGAATCTTCCCCGGTCATTGGATACTGCACCAGCCGTTTACGGCAACATCTATGATAGGCGTAATAGCGCTTGCAGGAATAGTAGTTAGAAACTCCCTTTTGCTTATAGATTTTATACTTGATTATGAGAAAAAAGGGAAACCGCTCAACCTGTCCGTTTTGGAGTCGGGAGCTGTCAGGTTCAGACCGATTTTATTAACCGCTTTGGCGATTATTTTCGGCTCTGCAACAATGCTCCAGGACCCGATTTTTAACGGACTTGCCATTTCACTGATATTCGGAACACTGATTTCAACCCTATTAACGCTCATTCTTATCCCTCTGTTGTACTACTCCTACAAAAAACATTCGCTAAAATAAAAGGTGTCAATATGTTAAAAAAGATTGCAGTTGCTTTTTTTATTTTAAGTTTAAGCGCCTATGCGGAAAATTTCGGAAACCTTCAAAGCTACTTCGCAAACGAAAGCAAAACACAAACTTTTCTTCTGTTTAGCGGATATGCCAATCTGAACTTCATAGGAGGTTTTGCAGACGGAAACTATAAGCTTGAATCATACTCAATCAAGCACTACTCCAAAAATATTTACATATTAAATGTTGTCGTGAAAAAAAGAAAACACTATTTCAGCTATGTAAAAAGATTTACACTGCCATTTTTCTACAACGGTTCAATAATAGCCTTTAAAACGATAAGGGGAAAAATGGTGTATAGATTCAATGACGACTCAATTGAAATCATAAGAATAAAAAAAGGGTGGAGATTCATAAAACACCCGCAAACAATACAGGTCAAACTTCCGGTTAACGGCGGTTATCTCTACCTATCAATTAGAAAAAACAGGTAAAATTTTTACGTGCAGTTTAAATAATTTCTCTTAAAAAAACGATTTTTTCACTGTCAGATTTTATTTTATTCTCTAAACAAACTATGCTATATTGGTTGTAAGAATATTTTATCGGAGAGTCTATGCAAGCTGTCGAAATAGAAAAAATTTGCAGTGCAAAGGTTAGAAAAAACACAGAGATTGTAGGGCTTTCTTATGATTCGAGAAGGGTTAAAGAAAACTACCTGTTCTTTGCCGTAAAGGGTCATAAAACAGACGGAAATATATTTGTTGATGAGCTTTTGAAAAAGTTCGACAACATTGTTGTTGTCACGGAAAACGATTTTGACGACAGCAGGTGTATAAAGGTCAACGACGTTAGAGACTGTATGGGTAAAATCGCATCCCTGTTTTACAACAACCCGACGGAAAGTCTAAATGTTGTGGGCATAACCGGCACAAACGGAAAAACCACAACAACATACCTTCTGCACTCCATATTTGAAGAAAGTGATATTATCGGAACAACGGGATATACGATAGGCGGTTTAAAGCATAAACTCGAAAACACCACACCGGAATCGGCAGACCTGCATAAGATTTTCGACCTTATGGTCAAAAATAACGACAAGTACTGCTTTATGGAGGCTTCGTCTCATGCAATTACACTCAAACGCACAAGCGGAATTAAGTTCGCTCTAAAGGTTTTTACAAACATCTCACAAGACCATCTTGACTACTACAAAACTATGGAAAATTATGCTCAAGCCAAACTGTCGTTTTTTAATAGAAAGGACAAGAAGGTTGTGAATGCAGACGATAGTTACGCAAGTACAATCATAGATAAAAACACCATAACCTACGGATTTAGCAGACAAGCCGACATATATCCGCTTGATTATGGTTTTGACATTGACGGAATCAAACTAAAACTCAACGTTTTTTCAAAAAGAGTGGATATTGAATCGAGCTTAATCGGAAGATACAACATCTATAACATAATGTGCGCTGTCGGTGTATCCGTGTTTTTTGAAAAGGATTTAAACAGTGTGGCAGAAGGCATAAAAAATTGCACCAACGTACCGGGACGACTGGAATTTTTTAAGAAAAACTCTGTTTATGCCGTTGTTGATTATGCTCACACCGACGATGCCATGTCCAACGTTTTATTAACGCTTAAAGAGATAAAAAAAGGCAGGTTAATCGTTGTTTTCGGAGCAGGCGGTGACAGAGACAGAACAAAAAGACCGAAAATGGGGCGGGTAGCTGAAACGCTCGCTGACATAGCCATAGTTACAAGCGATAACCCAAGAAGTGAAAACCCTGACAGCATAATAGAGGATATTCTAAAAGGCATTGAAGATAAAAGTTTCACCATCGTAGAACCAGACAGACAAAAAGCAATAGAGAAAGCGCTTGATATGGCAAAAAAGAACGACATTGTTGCGGTTGTCGGCAAGGGTCACGAGGATTACCAGATTCTCAAAGACAGAACAATTCACTTTGACGATAGGGAAGTTATAAAAAAACATTGGCGAATATAACACTTGATGAGCTTATAAAAGAGCTCGACTACAAACAAACATACGGCATTAAACATAAGGAGTTTAACAACATTAAAATAGATTCACGCGAAATAGAAAAAGGAGATATATTTATTGCGCTTGTTGGAGAAAACCACGATGCACATAAATTTATACCGGAGGCATTTTCAAACGGGGCATACCTTTCAATAACTCAAAAAAACGTAGAATACCCTCATATACTTGTTGAAAACACCTTTGAGGCGTTGAAAAAACTTGCGGGTTATATGCTAAAAAAATCAAATGCCAAATCTATAGCCGTTACGGGTTCAACAGGAAAAACGACGACAAAAGATTTGATTTGCTCTATTTTGCATCTGAAAAAGTGCCACAAAACAAAAAGCAACGAAAACAACTTTATAGGCGTATCAAAAACGCTGTTGGGCATAGGCGAAAACGAGGTTTGCGTTGTTGAGGCGGGAACAAACCATATCGGAGAAATGGCAGAGATTGCAAAATTTTTTAAGCCTGCTACAGTCGTTTTCACGAATATAGGAAACTCCCATCTTGAACACTTTGAATCGCGCAGGAACATATTGAAGGAAAAACTGTCCCTATTGAGTGAAAAAACATACCCTGTTTACAACTACGATGACTTTTTGTTGAGAAATGAGCTCCAAGGAAAGGGCTTTTCTTGTTCTTTAATAAACCCTCAAGCCGATATGTATATAAAAAATATAAAAAACAACTCTCTCATATTGCGATATTTAGGTAAAGAGATTGAAATCACACCTCCAAAAGATGTAAACATCTATGATATCCTGCTCTCTGTGGCAGCATCTTTGGTTTATGATAAAAATCTGACTCGAGACGAGATAAATGAAGGATTAAGAAGTTTTAAGCATCAGGCTTTAAGAATGCAGAAAGAGTATTTGAACAACACGGAATTCATACTGGATTGTTACAATGCAAATCCCGATTCCGTTCAATACGCCATATCGGAATTATCAAAAAAACCCGGAAAAAAAATGGTAATCTTAGGGGATATGTTTGAGCTTGGCAGATACGCCAAATCCTTACATAGAAAAGTTGGTGAATTTTTGTCAAGTTTCGATATAGATTTGCTTGCATTTGGCAAAAATGCTTATGAAATATACGATAAAGTAAAAAGTACAACAAACGAAGCGCTCTTTTTTGAAGATAAAAAAGAGCTTGTTAAGGAGTTGAAAAACAGGTTTGACTCTTACGACACAGTATTGATAAAGGGCTCGCGCGCAATGAAAATGGAAGAGATATTCCATCTGCTAAAGGGAGAATAGAGAATGTTTTACTATATATTCTACGAAAAGCTCTTGCACTTTTTCAGCCCCTTTAACGTATTTCACTACATAACGTTTCGTTCGATTATGGCAAGTGTCACAGCACTGATTTTTTCTTTGTGGTTTGCAAACAGATTTATACCCTACTTAAGAAAAATGCAGATAAAAGACAGCTTTAAAGGATATGAGCCGCAAAATCACATGCAAAAAGCAGGTACGCCGACAATAGGCGGAATAATAATCTGGAGCGGTTTTTTTATATCGTCTATTTTATGGGCAAGGCTGGATAATGCACTTGTCTGGATTTCTCTTTTGGGAACAGCGCTGTTTGTCTTAATAGGATTTTTGGATGACTTTTTAAAGATAAAAAGGGGCAAAAATGACGGCTTAAAAGCAAGAACAAAGATGGCTTTTCAGGTCGTATCCGCACTTTTAACAGCCTATCTTATATATTTTGCAGAATCCAAACTAACACCCTGCAGTAGTTGCCTATACATACCGTTTATCAAAAACGGTGTAATAAATCTGGGTTATTTCTATCTTATTTTTGCAGTTTTTGTCATCGTCGGAACCTCAAACGCCGTTAATCTGACGGACGGGCTTGACGGACTGGCAACTGGACCGTCCCTTACAACAATTATGCCTTTAATTATTTTTGCATATGTTTCGGGAAATATAATTTTTTCTCACTACCTTCACGTTCCTCACATTAAAGGAGCCGGAGAAATGAGCATAATTCTTGCATCGTTGGCAGGCTCACTTTTGGCATTTTTATGGTACAACTGCTACCCGGCAGAGGTTTTTATGGGAGACACAGGCTCTTTGGCTTTGGGGGCTCTGCTTGGCATTGTTGCCGTAATAGTCAAAGAGGAAATAGTCCTTGCAATTGCAGGCGGCATATTCGTTTTAGAAACCGTTTCTGTTATAATCCAGGTTATAAGCTATAAAACAACCGGTGAACGGGTATTTAAGATGGCGCCAATACACCACCACTTTGAGCTTAAAGGCTGGGCGGAATCAAAAGTTATAGTGCGATTCTGGATAATATCCCTAATTTTGGCGCTGTTGTCGCTTACAGCTTTAAAACTCAGATAAAAATGAAAAAAACGGCAATTTTGGGGTTTGGAAAAAGCGGACAAAGCGCTTATAACCTTTTAAAGAGCATAAAAGAAGATGCCTATGTGTTTGACGATAGAAATCTAAAAGAAGCAAATGATAACTTCTTTTTCGGAAAAGACAGGGATAGATTTTACGAGTTTGAATTTGACGAAATAGTAACAAGCCCCGGAATATCGAAATTTCATCCTTTTATACAGTATGCGATTAAAAAAAAGATTCCGATAATAAGTGAGCTTGAATTGGGCTTTAGATTTGCGGGTTGCCCTATAATAGCCATAACCGGAACAAACGGTAAAACCACAACGGTTGCCTTGATAGAAAAAATAATGAAAAAGGCAAACAAAAAAGTTACAGCCTGCGGAAATTACGGTTTCCCTATAACTAAAGCAATTATGAGCTTTAAAAGCCTCGATTATCTTATTGCTGAGGTGAGCAGCTATCAACTCGAATTCATAAAGGATTTCAAACCGTTTATCGCATCAATTTTAAATATAGGCTCAGACCATATTAAGTGGCACGGCTCAAAAGAAGAGTATAAAAA
>WGCD01000088.1 GCA_015493995.1 Desulfurellaceae bacterium | reverse complement strand
ATTTACTACAAGTTGTGTAGTATAAGAATTATTCACGGAGGTTTGCTATGAAAAAATTTTTTAAATTCTTAAGTATTGTGTTTATTCTGGTCGTTATCGCAATTGCAGCCGTGCTTTTTTTCACATCCGATTTAACGCAAACGGTTGATAACTTCTTTAATGCCATAAAAAATAACAACTATACGGAGGCACAAAATTATCTGTCGGGGAATTTTAAAAGCACGACAACCGTTGCAGAGATAAAAAGGGCTTTTCCATATTCGAGATTTAAACATTACAGCGGATACTCCTTTAAAAACAGGGAGGTAAACGCTGACGGAACAGGTACTTTAAAAGGCAGCATTAAGTTTTCAGACGGCTCAATTTTACCTATAAAAATAGAGCTTGTTAAAGAGAACGATGAGTGGAAAATCAATCATATATCACTGCCGCGTACAGGTTTAACAACAGGCTCACAGCAGCAAAAAAGCAGTCCGACGCAGTACAAAGCATTGGTACACAAATCTATCTCAGAACTTGTAAATGCTATTCAAAATAATGATTACTCCAATTTTTACTCAGATACATCGGTCGAGTTCAAAAAAAGCGTCAGTTTGGAAAAGACTAAAAGGGTTTTCAGCAGATTCAAAGCCGTCAATATAAACTGGAACGATATCGGCAGTATGAGTCCGGTTATAACCTCTCAAGAAACTAAGGATAACGGTGTTTTGGAACTTAAAGGCTACTATCCGACGAAACCCGTTCATCTCGGTTTTAGGCTTGAGTATGTTAAAAATAACGGTCAATATAAAATTTTCGGTGTTTTTATAAAAACCGAGCAGTGAAAAGAGCGCTTCTTGCACTTATTTTTACAGCAATAGTACTGCCTTCTTGCAAAAACCATATTACAAGCGTTTGCAATCTGCGGTTTAGGGGTATTTCACTAACCAAAAACAGCATCAGATTGAAAACCGAAACAAATAGGGAG
Source organism: Desulfurellaceae bacterium (assembly GCA_015493995.1). Classification (GTDB taxonomy): domain Bacteria; phylum Campylobacterota_A; class Desulfurellia; order Desulfurellales; family Hippeaceae; genus S144-51. Next base: position 1,509 of record WGCD01000088.1, on the reverse strand, counting down.
TGTGAAGGCATAACGCTTCGTCTTGATATAAAAAACAAGCCTTTTGTGTTTTTCTACAATAACAGAGACAGTGTTGTTAGCGGCGCACCCCCTTGCGGTTTTTCAGCTAAATTTTCCAAAGAATTTGTTTCACTTGGAGTTGACGGCAATATAAGAAAGGTTGGATATGAGGGCATTTGGCTTGAGCCGTCAACAAAAGTTTTAGGCTATAAAAACAGCCTGCTTATTAATTGGCGCATACATTTTACATACTATCCAGACGAGATTTCTGTCTTTGCAGGTAAAGAAAAATTTGATTTAAATAAAAAACTCAAAGCCTGCAAAACATTCTATCTGCAGCTGCTTATGCAGCCGAGGTACTCAAAAGTAAAAATAGAGCCGCCGTTAGTGCCCTACTATGAGTTTTTGAATTTCTGCTTAACAAAAGACCTTCCCTTAATAGTTACCAAATCTGACATTGAGCATATAAAAAGCCGAAAAAAGCTGTCTTTGGCGAACTTTTTAAACTATGAACCGATAAATCCGCCAATAGACACCAAGGGCAGCGGTTTGTGTGGTGTAAAATTTCTGTTTTTTGACGAAAATTCTATGAAAACGATTAATTTTAAGCATCCTTCTTTTATGGTTTATAAATTTCCCAAAGAAAAATATCCGCCCTACGAAACCGCATCATTACGACTCTTGAGGGGCAGCTATGAGATTAAACCGATAATAAAGGGTTATCTGTCAAAACCAATATCAATAGATTGTTATCCAAAGAGCTTCGTATATGCGACCGTCCCCGTTTTACATAAAGCAAGATAAATCAATGAAAAAGTTGCTCTTGTTATTATTACTCCACCGTTTTCTTATGTTACAAATCCGGTAAAAACAAATTAATCACAACTGAAAATAGAGTGCTATCTTTTGCCATTTTGTACGGTTAAACCTATGAAAATATAATGCTATGAAAATTTTATCAAAAAAGGCGTATTGGCTGTAAAATGATTACGGTTTATATAATCTTATAAACTACTACGTCTGGCTTTTAAGCTTTTTCTTTGATTTTGACCGGCTTTCTTTCTTTAAGCACTCCTTGCAAATGCCGCGTATCTCAACATAGATGCTGTCGGGCTTACCCATAGACTTAACATACTCGGGTATGTCTGTATTATCCATATCCTCCCACGTAAAATCTATAATTTTTCTGCAGCGCATACAAACAAAGTGATGGTGGGGGGCAAGGTTGGTGTCGTATAGAGTTCTGTTTGTGAAGTAGTGCACCTTTTTGATAATCCCGAATTTCTCAAACAGAGTGAGCGTTCTGTAAACCGTGTCAAAAGAGATGTTGGAAAAACGTTTCCTGACAAGTTCAAAAACGTCTTCTGTAGCCGGATGAGTATCCATTTTTTTAACAATATTCCAAATCTCAAGCCTTTGCGGGGTGATTCTTAACCCCTTTTCCTTAAAAAGGTTTTTCACGTCATCATGCATTTTTTATACCACCATTTCATTTACTTCATTTAAAGA
>WGCD01000087.1 GCA_015493995.1 Desulfurellaceae bacterium | reverse complement strand
ACGCAAGCCATATCCTTGAGCCTCTCAAAAGCCTCATCAAGCCTTTTCACGCAAAACTTTTTTAGTTACTGTGCGCCTCTCCCGCTAAACTCACGTTTAGCGCTCACTTTTTTCCGCATTTCTCACCTTCCACGCTTTGCGTAACTGAACGCAAAGCTCACTTCTCACGATTAGCTGTTTTTTTCACTAATCACACTTTATCTGCATTTTGCCTTTCCCCACCAAGCCCACAATTTGGGTGTGCTTTCGGGGTATTGTTGGTGCAACAAGCGCAGGTAAAACCGAGCTTGCGCTTGATTTAAGTTATTCTTACGCTTCGTTATCCGACAATAGGGTTGTGCTGTTTTGTGAATACGAAGGAACAGAAGAGGATTTAATTATCAGAATACAAAGAAAAGCCGAACATACAAAAGGTTGGGAAGACAAACCGATTTACATATCCATTAAGCCCGGTTTCTTGGATTTGACCGATTTCATAAGAAGGCACAAAAACGAGGATGTGTTAATAGTTGTGGATTACCTGCAAAGGTTCGCAAGAAAGCTGCAAGGTGAAGATAAAAGACCGAGCGACAATCTCAGGCTTTACGTTAACTCCATTTACGGCTTTTTTGATAAACTCAGGCAGAACAATACGAACGTATCCGTGTGCTTTTTGATGAGTATGTCGAAGTCCGGCATAAGTGAGGTGTCACGACAAAAGAGAGCGGAGAAGACAGACCTGTTAAACTCTATCAAGGAATCAGGTGACGTGCAGTATGACCTTGATTACGCCTATGCAATGCTGTTTTCAAATGATGAGGATAGTGATACGCTCTCATTAAGCAGGTTTTCGGCAGACGGAAAGCCAAAAAGATATATGCACATATATCCGATTAAAGAGGCAAGGATAGGAGAGCCGTTGAGTGAGGAAATATACGGTTTCTCATCAGAAAAGCACGCATACGAGAGAGCAGGAGTAAAGTCGGAAATAAAAACCGACGATTTTAACAATCTTGATAACGGACTATAGGAGGTCCATTTGTGGGTAAAGAAAACAAAGCGGTGAAAGGTAAAAACTCAATAAAGAATGAACAAGCAAAACACCCTGTAGAACCTGCCGAATTAGCAAGACAGGAAGAAAAACTCTATAGCTATACCTACAGAAAAACCAACAGGTTAGTGACATCAGGAATCCAAATAGCAGACAATCAATTCGCTTGGGATATTCAAACAGAGTCTTCACTCACACAGCTACACAGTCTATTTATAAACGCTATATTGACTCTTGGTTTTAAAAACTCATCTTTTGCCGTAACATACGACACAGTATCCGCAAAAATCACTAACACGCCCGCACTTGTGGCGGTGGTCAGTTTAAAAGAATTAAGAAAATACTTACCGAAAAGATTATCTGTAAACTCTTTTCAAGAAATACAAAAAATCAGTCAGGAATTAACGCAAAACTGCAGTGTAAATTTAACATTGATTGATAAAAAAACCAATGAAGTTAAATTTAAAAGCAGCTCGGGAATTATTTTAGAGTGTGGTTATATATCCGATGATATTGAGATAGCGAAAGCAACACTGCCCAATAATGACAGGCTGCTCACTTTTATTCAGGAAAACAAACTTGACTTTAAAAAAATCAATAAAGTGGCAAAACCTAAAGAAGCAGGGAACTTGTTTATAACACTTTCTCCTGTTTATGTGGCAATGCTGTTTGCCTCAAAAGTAAGACTTAACTACTCAACCGTTATTCTTGAAAAGTTTAAAAATGTGCCTGACGGACTATTGCTTTCAGTGATAAAATATATTATATCACAGCAAGCACCGTATAAAATAAGTGTGGATAAGCTGTTGAAGAAAATACTTAAAGATGAGGTTGAAGGTAATAATAAAACTGTTATAACTTCAAGATTTAAAAAAACAATAACTAATGGTAAAACTCAGTCGATTTTAAATGATTTCGGGATTATTTATGATGAAGAAAACGGAATTTTTCACTATCCAACAAACATTAAAGGGATTGGCTTTTCAAAACCGTTTAATGAACACAAAAAAGAGTTAATCGGAATAAAATCTATAGGAGGAGATAATGCCAAGAGACAAAAAAAGTGATGTAAAAATTACATTAACAAAAGATAACGACAATAAAAAAGAGATGATATTTTCTGTTAAAGGTAAGAATTGGCTAAAGATGGAAATCTTTACCCGCCCCGGCAACGAGATGAAAGAAGTAAGGGTTTATTTTAAAATAACGCCAATTGAAGATGATTTTTTATGCAACATATTAGCTTGCTATAAATTAAAACACTCAATAAAAACACTAAGGGTTGAAAACAAACTGACATATGTTGAAAAACTAAAGCATTGGTTTGTGGAAAGGGAAATTGAGTTTGTAAGCGACAAGGAATGCGTAATTATGTTTGGAACCACTATACCGGCTATGGTAAGGCTAAAAAGCGCCGTATTTTTTGTTATGGAATCCATCGCAACCTCATTATTAACCGGTATTACAGAAAGAAAAAAATCAAAACAAATAGAAGAAAACTTTAAAAACTGGATAAGTGAAACGTTCTCGAACGGCTATATTTTTCAATCAATAAAAGAAAGAAAAGAAAAAATATAGAATTAAGGAACTATACTTCTTTGTGCCGTCCACATATTTTTCTTATCTTTTAAATATAAAGACAATATGGTAATAGTTTTTAACCATAACCCTTAAAAAATACTATCTCTATACGTAATTATAAGAAAATAAAAGAAAAACCCAAACTATTAACTTAAAGTTGATGGACTATTAACTTAAAGTTGATGGACATTTCTAAAAAAACGCCGATTTTGCCGAAATTTTGCAGAATAGTATATAGAATAGTTCTTACTATTCTATAGAATAGATATAGAATAGTAAGAACGCTAAATCGCTTATGGCGCTTTTTTGGAGCGCCCGCGATTTAGCTAAAAGAAACAAGAACAACACCCGCTACGCTCGATAGCGATTCCACCTTCGGCGGAATCAATCTCGCTCCGCTTGAAGAGCCTATGCAAGAGAAGAAAAGTATGTTTCCTATACACCACAATCCCAAACCACCTATCCTTTTTTCTCTTGTCAGTTAAAAAAAAGAGAAGAGAAGAAAAGAGAAACAAGAAAAAGACTACAGACAAAATAAAGCCTATACCAATATCAAGATTGATGTAGGCGGTTGCAGAACCGTTTCTCGGCTCACTTGTGAAACGCCCAATTTCGCACGATACGTCGCCGTGGTGAGGCGGTAGGTAGTTCATTCGACTAATTGGTCAAATGAAGTTAAAAATGAGCAAAATAGAGCGTTTTTTTGGCTTTAAGTTATTACTGCGTTTTGCCGACAAGATTTTTGTGGCGAGAGTTTAAACGAGAAATACGCAGGCAGGTCGTTTTACAGGAATGGAACTATTTATCGCATTATTGAGTTTATGGAAAGAGACGATAAAATCGTTCTAATAGCCGAGAAACCGGACGGAAAGAAAGTTATTATAGCCAATAAGAGCGATAATATAACAAGCGAGTTTGTAGAACACGCTCTTGGATTGATGGAAGAAGACTTTTAATCCTGTTGTGTGTTCTTGAGTTCACCGAAAAATACATAAGTATTCCTACCGCTGTCCTTGGCAGCATATAAGGCTTTATCGGCTTGACCGATAATCTCTTCGGTTAATTTTTCTATTTCGTTGTTGTCTATACAGTGATTAGGTGTATCGCTTTGGTTGTTTGACGTCTCGCTCGCCGGTCGAGTAAAATATGAACAAAACTGAAAAGGATGAAAATTATAAAGCTAATGTTTTGAGCATAACAAAACGGATAGTTTCTGAAGAAGATGAGGATAAAATTTTTAAATATTTCATAGAGAGTGACAAACAGAGAAAAAAGACGCAAAAAGAATACGACACCTTGAGTTTGAGATGGCTCGCAGAGAACGGCTACATTCAAAAAAAGCGACAAATGTAACTGTATTATTTTT
>WGCD01000086.1 GCA_015493995.1 Desulfurellaceae bacterium | reverse complement strand
CTCCTGTCTATTGTCGACAATAAATCAAAAATATAAAAAAGTCAAGAAAAATGATTGTAATTAAAAGAACTTTTGTTTCTTGAATTCACCTTTAAGTTTAGCGTTTGGACACACAAAAACCCTCTTTGCTTTAAAGGAAATTTTTATTGTGCATTTATTATTTCATTTTTCAATTGATTATACTTTGTATTTTAGATAGCTGTTTTTTAAAGCAAGATTGTGCCTCTCAGAAATAATAAGTACTGAAATTTTTTAACAAAGTACGATGTTTGGAATAGACTTATTAAAGCTATTTTGGTAATATCTTTAAAAATTTTTGGGGAGGGTTTGATGTCACCGTTTTATCGAAACGCACTGTTGTGGATGATAGTGGCGGTATTGATGATACTGCTTTTTAATATGTTTAATACAAACAGATACAACTATGCAACTATGGAATACAACAAACTCATAGAAGTTATAAATAAAAAAGAGATTAAGAGCGTGAAAATAGACGGTAATTATGTTTATGTAAGGACAAATAACAACAAGCGCTATAAAACCTATGTGCCGGATGTTCAAAAAATAGCCGATATGCTGGTTAAACAGAATATTAATGTTGATATTAAGCCGAAGCAGGGAAATTCCATTTTAACGAACATATTGATATATTGGGCGCCTATGCTTGTGTTTATCTTTATATGGATATACTTTATGAATCAGATGAATAAGGGCGGCAAAGCGATGACTTTCGGTAAAAGCAACGCTAGACTTTTTGTAAGTGATAGTAAAAATAAAGTCACTTTTAAGGATGTTGCCGGAATAGAAGAGGTTAAAGAAGAACTTAAAGAGATTATAGAATTTTTGAAAGACCCCCACAAATTCACAAAACTCGGAGCTAAAATTCCAAAGGGTGTTTTGCTTGTTGGAGCTCCCGGAACCGGAAAAACACTTATAGCAAAAGCCGTTGCCGGAGAAGCCGGTGTTCCGTTTTTTTCAATCAGCGGCTCTGATTTTGTTGAGATGTTCGTAGGTGTCGGAGCAAGTAGGGTAAGAGATTTGTTTAATCAGGCAAAGCGCAGCGCACCCTGCATCGTATTTATAGATGAGATGGATGCAGTCGGCAGACAAAGAGGAGCGGGGGTCGGCGGCGGAAATGACGAACGCGAACAGACGCTTAATCAACTTTTGGTTGAGATGGACGGATTTCAGACAGATACCAATATAATTGTTATAGCTGCAACAAACAGGCCCGATGTTTTAGACCCGGCATTGTTGAGACCGGGTCGTTTTGACAGACGTGTTGTTGTGCCTAAGCCAGATGTAAAGGGAAGACTGGAAATACTTAAAGTTCACACCAGAAAAATCAATCTTGCAGAAGATGTTGACCTTGAAATAATAGCAAAATCAACAGCCGGATTTGTCGGGGCTGATTTGGCTAACCTTGTAAATGAAGCGGCTTTGTTGGCAGCCAAACTGAATAAAAAAGAGGTTTCCATGGATGAGTTTGATATTGCCAAGGATAAGGTGTTAATGGGCCCTGAGCGCAAGAATGTCTTGATAAGTGACAAAGAGAAGAAAATTACAGCATATCACGAATCGGGACACGCAATTGTTGCAAAACTTCTACCCAATAGCGACCCTGTTCATAAGGTTAGCATAATTCCGAGGGGTATGGCTCTCGGCGTGACACAGCAGCTGCCTGAGGGTGACAGATATACGTATGACAAAGAATACCTTTTAACAAGGATTGCAGTTTTGATGGGCGGAAGAGCAGCGGAAGAGGTTATATTGGATACGATAACTACGGGTGCGGGAAACGATATCGAAAAAGCCACCGAAATAGCGAGAAAAATGGTTTGCGATTGGGGAATGAGTTCTTTGGGTCCTATATCCTTTGCAGAAGAGGGTGAAGAGGTCTTTTTGGGAAGAGATATGGGTATTAAAAAAACCTATAGCGAAGATACGGCAAAACTTATAGATAAAGAGATACAAAGAATCGTAACCGATGGGTATGAAAAAGCGGTTGAGATTATAACAAACAACAAAGACAAAATGGATAAAATGGCTCAAACACTGCTTGAGAAAGAGGTGATAGACTCGAAAGAGATAAACGAGATACTCGGTATTGAGGATGAAGATAGAGTTAGTTGAAATTGATTCGATAGAAAAAGCAAAAAAAGAAATACTTGCTGTCGGTGCTGATAGAGCCGCCGTCGGCATAATGGACAAAAAAGCCGTAAATTTGGCATTTAAAATTTATGATTGCAAATTCTACCATGCAAATCTACTAAAGCAGGAAGCATTGTCTGCAGGCATGGAAACAGCCGTTGAAAAAGACACGATAACAGCCAAAACCAAAGTAAGCGACTGTCTGATTTTCGGTGATATAAAGCGTTTTCTCAAACTCTCTGAAAAGTTAAAGAAACAAACCTTTGAGTTTTTAAGAGAATTGGGTGAAGAACTTGATAGATATATAAAT
>WGCD01000085.1 GCA_015493995.1 Desulfurellaceae bacterium | reverse complement strand
GATTATATAAATAGTATGAATTGCCATTATCTATTCAATAAAATTCCATTAAAATGGTTAGGATTACCAGAATAAAAATGATTAAGCCATACTTCAAATCGAAAGATAAAGCTTTTACCTTACTTCACGGAGATATTTTTGAATTATTGACTCAGTTTGATTTTAAATTCGATATGGTTTTTGCCGATCCACCTTATTTTTTATCAAATGATGGTTTAACTATAAAAAACGGAAAAATCACCAGTGTAAATAAAGGCAAATGGGATAAATCCAAGGGTTTTGATTACATAAATAATTTTAACCGGCGATGGCTCAAGCTTATACGAGATAAAATGAAAGAAGATGCCACCATTTGGATAAGTGGCACGATACACAATATTTTTAGTATCGGACAACTTTTAACAGAACTTGACTTTAAAATACTAAACATTGTCACTTGGGAAAAGACCAACCCTCCGCCTAATTTTTCTTGCCGTTATTTTACCCACTCAACCGAGCAAATTATTTGGGCAAGAAAAAATGCAAAAGTCCCTCATTATTTCAATTACGAACTAATGAAAGAGATTAACAACAACAAACAGATGAAAGATGTTTGGGCTTTACCGGCAATTGCTAAATGGGAAAAGTCTTGCGGAAAACACCCTACACAAAAACCTCTTTCTATTTTGACAAGGATTATCCTTGCTTCAACCAAAAAAGGTGCCTGGGTTTTAGACCCTTTTACCGGAAGCAGTACAACAGGAATTGCCTCAAATCTTATAAAAAGAAAATTTATTGGCATTGATATTGAGAAAGAATATCTTGAAATCAGCAAATGTAGAAAATTAGAAATCGAAAACACACCGTTCCTTGATAGATATAGAGATAACATTCAAGATTTGAAAAATTTAAGATAACAAATAACATGTATTTAAAAAATTAAAACCTGACGAAAAGCAAAAAAAGGGGGCAAGTGCCCCCTTTTTTTGCTTAATTTAGCTCTCTTTTACAGATGGAAAGGATTTGTATAGAAAATAATCAGAACAATAACGAGCATATAGATGACGAGAGACTCTATCATTGCAAGGCCAATCATCATCAACGTAAGCAGTTTACCGGACAAGCCAGGATTTCTTGCTGTTCCAAGCACGGTTCCGTTGACGGCGTGTCCCTGTCCTATTCCACCGCCGCCAGCTGCAAGCCCAAGACCAATAGCACCGCCCATAGCAACGAACATATAGTATTTTTTGAGCACCAAAGTTCCTGTCTGAGCATCACCAGCAGCAAATGCAGGTAGTGCCAAAATGACTCCAAGCAGTGCAAGCACAAACGTTGTAAATCTCCTCATAACTCCACCTCCTCACAAAAAATCAAAAAAATAATTCTACTCTTCCATACCGCTCAATGCATCCGCAATATACAAGGTTGATAAAAGCGGGAAAATAAATGATTGTATAACGGCAGCCAGCAAGACCAAAGCCATAACAGGCAGAGGAATAAGCCACGGCGCAAGGAAAAACAGGACTGCCAAAAGTATGTCGTCGCCTCCGATATTACCAAATAACCTGACAGAGAGAGATAAAATCCTTGCAAAATGTCCTACAATCTCAACCGGCAACATCAACGGCGTCAGCCACCAAACAGGACCTAAAAAATGTTTGATATATCTAAAGCCGTGTTTTTTAATTCCGAGATATTGATAGTATATAAAAACGATTATTGCCATCGATATGGTTGTATTCCAGGATGACGTAGGAGGAATGAAGCCCGGAACAAGTTCAACTATATTGGCAAAAAATATAAATATGCCGAGTGTTGCAATCAAAGGGAAGTGCTTTCTTGCCTCATCCTCACCGAGAATTTCCTCTACAAAGTTATACAGTCCGTAAACAACGGCTTCCACAACATTCTGAAAACCGGTCGGCATCAATTTCAAAGATGCTCTTGCAATTAATGCGAGAACAATGATTACCAACATCATAAACCAAGTAAAAATCAAATACCCAGGCAGACCTGTGGCGTGAATAATAAAATCTAAAAAGGTTGGCGCTTCCATGAATCCTCCCGACTAAACAGTAATATTTTTATTTATCAAAGCAAAAACAGACATAATCATTATTGATAAAGGCACAACAGATAATCCCAAAACAATGCCTAAAACATCAAACTTAAGCTCGAACAAAATCCAGATGGTAAACCCCACAAAAAGATAACGTAATGAATTTTCAATAAGAGAAAACCTTCCTCTTTTCAACCACCAAACGGACATAAGCTTGATTATATACCAATCGCCTATGCCCACCAAAGCGCCGAGAAAACTTCCAACAAGGCACTTTGAACTGGCGAAAACATAGCAAAAAACAGCTATTAAAAGATACACTATAACAAAAATTATTTCAAGTTTTTTCGTTGTTATCTTCATCTTTTTTGTATTTCTTTATACCTCTGTACATATTTTGAAATCCCGCTATTATTCCTACAAGTAAAAAGAAAAAGAATGCCCAGTGATGGGATGTATGGTACTTATTGTCTATCCAATAGCCTATCCCACCGCCTATTATGATTGAAAAAACAACGCTAAATCCGACGGTTGTGGCATCGTATAAATCCAAATAGAACTTCTTGTCCTTTTTTTTGTCTTTCATAGATAAAACTTACCGACAGATAAATCTTTAAACACGTTTTCTATTGCAATTAAAGTATTTTCTATATCTTCAAGAGTGTGTTGGATGCCTATAAAATTAGATTCAAATTGAGAAGGCGGTAAATATATACCCTGATTAAGCATACCCAAAAAATAGTTGTTAAACAGATTCAAATCACTTGCCAATACATCTTTATAATTTTTCGGAACATCGTCTCTAAAGAAGAGGCAAAACATCGAACCTGCAGACTCTCCCGAAAGCGGAATGCCGTATTGTTTTGCCAGTCCTACTGCGCGTGATACCAATTTTGTGGTATTTTTTTCCAGATCGTTGTAAGGGTTCTTCTTTTTTAATATATCAAGCGTCGCAACACCGGCTGCCATTGCTATCGGATTTCCGCTTAAAGTTCCCGCTTGATAAACGCTTCCTTCAGGCGACAGATAGTCCATAATGTCTTTTTTTGCACCGAAACAGGCAGAAGGAAATCCTCCTCCTACAACCTTTCCGAGAATGGTAATGTCAGGCTCGATGTTATAAATATGCTGCACTCCTCCGTATGTCAGCCTAAACCCGGTCATTACCTCATCAAAAATAAGCAAACTTTCATATTGATTACAAACCTCTCTCAATCCTTCCAAAAAACCTTCCTTGGGTTTAATAACACCCATATTGCCCGCAACCGGTTCAACAATGATGCAGGCAATCGTATCTCCGTACTTTGCAAAGATTTTCTTGACTGCATCCAAATCGTTATACTCAGCAAGCAAAGTATGCTTCGCAAAATCAAGAGGCACACCTTTACTTGAAGGAACACCGAATGTACTTGCTCCACTTCCGGCACCAACCAACAAACCGTCGGAGTGTCCGTGATAACACCCTATAAATTTGAGAATATTATCTCTGCCTGTCACTCCTCTTGCAAGTCTTATGGCGCTCATCGCAGCTTCAGTGCCAGAGTTGACAAACCTAACACTTTCTATCGACTCGAAAGCATCAACTATTCTTTTTGCCAACTCCGTTTCTATGGTTGTCGGTGCACCGAAGCTAAAGCCGTTCTGTAAAACTTTTTCGACCTTTTTTAACACTTCAGGGTTTGCGTGTCCGACTACTGCAGGTCCCCAGGTGTTTACATAATCGATAAATTCGTTACCGTCCTCATCATAAACTTTAGAACCTCTGGCTTTTTTGATAAACAAAGGCTCAATACCTACAGCTTTAAAAGCTCTGACGGGACTGTTGACACCTCCGGCTATATATCTTTTTGCCTCTTCAAATAACTCTCTGCTTTTTTCAAACATTTTTTGCCTCCGTAAAACAAGCTATATGTTTAAATAAAAAGTATCACAATAACAAGGGTTATTCAAGGAAAAGCAGCGCCTTCGTAGGACAAAATTAAGGTATTACGGAATACGGAAAACTTTTTTGTTCAATAACCATACACAACGGATCTATGAGCTTTATCTTTAGAGTTTTTTGTAGATTCAGCCACTACCTCTATGCGAAAAAGAGATGGTATGGTGGGAGGATGAATAATATTAACTCCTCTTTTGCTCGTTGTGACTCCTCCGGCTATCAACTTCTTAGAAGCTGAAGAACCTGATGTGTTACCCTCTGCAGCATTTACGACTTCTATATATACCGTGTAATTCCCCACCGAATATTTTAAATCTATAATGCCCCCCGTAAATTAAGACAGATTTTTGAACACTCTTGTTCTCAAATCTGTTAAGATTTGAGAAATCTTCATTGTTTTTACATTTTGTCTTATTTATCTTGTATTTGTTTTGAAGCTTAATTGGGGGGTTTATGAGTCAGAAACTTAAGAATTTTCTCACCAGAGTTTAAAACAAAAGTAGTCTTAGAGCTTTTAGAGGGTAATACAACAATAAATGAGCTTGCATCCAAGTATGGCATACTGCCAAAATCAATCCAGCAGTGGAAAAAGCAGTTCTTGGAGAATGCCTCATTGGCATTTGAGAATGCTGTTAGCATAAAAAAATACAAGGAAGAGATAAAAGAAAAAGAATCCCAGATTGATGCTTTATCCAAAGCATTGGGGCAAACCACGATAGAGAGGGATTGGGTATTAAAAAAATTAACACAGGGTTCCCGCAAAAATGTATTTTTGTGGGATGTGAATAGCTTGGACTTGAATAAGAGAAAAAGCCTGGTGGAGTCCAAGCTCAATAAATCCTTATCCTGACCAAACTGCGGCAGGCTCTCAATCACCAGGTGAGTGTGAGCTTCTTGATATAAACCGCTCTACATTTTATTATACCAAAAAGGGACGTCCTCTTTCTGCATTAGACATAGAGATAATGAATACCATAGATGAAATTTATACAGACCAGCCCTATTACGGATACAGACGTATGTATCACGAATTGAAAGAGAAAGGTTTCAATGCCGGTAAACGAAAAATAACAAGATTTATGAAACTTCTCAATATTAAAGCCCTTTATCCCAAGAGAAAGAAAATATTCACATCAATACCGGATGAAAACAACAGAACATATCCCTATCTGTTGAAAAACATAGATATAGAAAAACCCAATCAGGTGTGGGTATCCGATATCACATACATTAGGTTAAGCAGGGGTTTTTCATATCTATGTGTTGTTATGGATCTAAAAACAAGGGCAGTCCTTTCATATAAACTATCCTCATCAATGGATGACAGTCTTGTCACAGACACAATTAAAGAAGCTTTGGAAAAATACAAATCACCTGAGATATTCAACTCAGACCAGGGAAGCCAATATACGTCAAACAGAACAACAGAGATTCTAAAAGAGCACAATATCTCAATCTCAATGGATGCAAAAGGCAGATGCTTTGATAATATCTATATGGAGAGATTTTTCAGAAGCCTAAAACAGGAAAATGTTTATCCAAGCAGGTATGAAACCCTGAAAGATGCAAGAATTGGGATTTCCAATTATATGAAGACATATAATTGGAAGAGACTGCATTCATCCATAGGGTATAAACCCCCTATGAAAATATACACCCAAAAATTAAATAAAACGGATGCTGCATAATGAAGAATACTGAATTTTATTTACAAAGGAAGGAGGGAATAAGAAATTAGAAAAAATTGTCTTGACAAGTGGGGGCGGTATAAGGAGAGTATAAACAATTACTAAAAGTGGTGCACTTTTAGTAGGCGTTGGTGGTGTATTTTAGCACGGCGGATGACACTTAAATCGGAGAGATAACAAAAACGAAATAAAAATTATAAAAAATATCAGATAGGTACGACTTGTTTTATATTGTATTTTATGTTGAGTTGTGATACAATTAACAGTTGGTAGCAAACATACCTGTATGCTAATTTATGAGTTCTCTTTTAGTGGGGGTATGTATGAAATTTAAGGGTAGCGGCAAAACAGAACTTAAAATACTTATAATCTTCATTGTTATCTCCGCTATATTAGCGGTTTCCATTCTTGCAGTAGGATATTTTCAAGAAAACAGATTCGAGAAAATAGTCAGGAAAAATGCCATAGAAAAATATGAGCTTTTGCTGACGGATTCTATAAACAACGTCCTGAACAAACTGTCAGAAGAGGCTATTTTATATGCCAAAAAGGAGAAATGCTCCAAGATTCCCACAAAGAAAACGAGTGGTTTTAAGCCAGATTACATTCTTATATATAACCTGTCGTCATTTTCCTGCGGTATATCACAAACAGGAAAACAGATACATAACAACATAATAGGCTTTATCCCGAAAAAAGATGTTTCCGGTATTTTTAAAAACAAAAACAAGCTCTATTTTTACAGCTCTCATACAACGCACAACACTACAATTGTTGTACTTAAAAACTTTTTATCAGCTCTACCTTTAAGTAAAATAGGAAAGATTAAGCTGCAAAAGCCAACTGCTCATTACAAAATCAAGAAGATAAACAATATAAAGATGGGAGTATATAGCAAAGGTAAAAATGAATATCTGGTTCTATTTGATATTTTCAATAAACCCGCAGCAACCGTATCAATAATCCCTGATATATCAGCCGTATTTGAGGCACACTACAAAACAATTCTGCACATACTGATTTTTACTTTAATAGCAGTTTTGATAAGCGGACTGCTGTCTTACTATATAATCAAAAACACCGTTTTGGACGACATAAACTCAATGATTGAGAGTATTAAAAACATAAGGCTCGATTTCACATATTCTCCTCCCGCTTTTAAAAACGCCCAGTTTCAGGCATTGGCGCTAACATTGGAGTGGCTTATAAAACGGATAAAAGAGAGCGAGTATCTGTTCAACAAGATTACGGACTTCATACCGGTAGGAATCATTGTCTATAAAAATACCCCTATTTTTGCCAACAGATACGCAAAGGAGTTTTTCGGGCAAGATATTGTCGGAATACCGCTTGCCGACTTTGTTAAGGAAAAACACAGAAAAATGCTGCTTAATATTAAAAACAAAAGAATTGAAGGAGATGATTTTAATGCAACATATACAATAGGCTTAAAAACTCCTCAGGATAAAATTATACGCATATCTTCCTCCACGATTAAATACAAAGGAGGATTTGCAGGGCTTATGGTGTTTATGGATGTGACAAAAAACGAAAGAGCACGAACTCTGTATAAAATGCTAAATGCCGTAAATGATGTTATTGTAAGAGCTGCAAATGAGAAAGAGCTGTTAAAAGACGTTTGCTTGGGTCTTTCGTCAATCGAAGAAATAAATTACATCTGGGTGAGCGAAAAAGAAACAGGCAAATCCATCTTTAGTTTTGGAAATCCAAATACTAAGGAACAACCAAACTTAGATTTATCAAACGAAACTATTGATAAAGCTATTATCAAAAACTCATCTGATACTTCAACGGTTGTTATACCGATTTCTGTCAACAGGAAACTCACTTATATCCTGGGCATTCAAAGCAATGTGGAAAATTTTTTTGATTATCACAATAAATCCATTGTATCTCAAATAAAAATCAACATAGGATTGGCTATAGAGCGTATAAGAATTCACAAAGAAAGAACATATATGCTTTTTTATGACCCCCTAACGAATCTTAAAAACTTCAACTCTTTAAAAAACGATATAAATTCAATTTCTTCCTGTACGTTGATATATATGAACATACGGGATTTTTCTGTTATGAACCAAATATACGGTTTCGAGTTTTCCGATAGAATTTTAAAAAATATCGGTGTTGTTTTGCGTAAAAACACAAAATCCACAGATAATGTTTACCGACTTCACGGCGACAAATTTGCAGTTTTAATAAAAAGCGGGCTGAGTAAACAAAACATCAAGCAGCTAATATCAAGGCTTAAAACCATTCTTTTGTCATTCGAAATTGATAAAAGAAAAATACCTATTCATACGGACATTGGCGTTACTCTATTCCCGGATTTGATAAACAGCAAAGAAAAAATTATAGAGTCCGTTGAAGTAGCGCTTACAAAGTCAAAAAACACAAAAGAGGTCTGTTTCTACTCTGACGATTTACAGAAAGATATACAGGAAAACTTTAATCTTGAAACATATATAAGGGAAGCTATAGAAAAGAGGTTGTTCTTTTTCTACTATCAACCGATTCTAAATCTGAAATTAAACAGAATTGACAAGGCGGAAGCACTCATAAGGTTAAAAGACGAAAACGACAATATGTTGAATCCCGAAAAGTTTATATCAACAGCCGAAAAGGTAAATATTATAAGTGATTTAAGTAAGATAGTTATAGAAAAGGTGTTTAGTCAAATTAGAGAGATTCAAGGTATCGACATATCCATAAACCTAAGCTCGAAAGATATAGAAAACCGAGAAATTCTATCTCTGATTGAAAACAGCATAGAAAAAAGCGGTTTAAAATTAAGAAAAATATCCATAGAACTAACAGAAAGAGACGTTATGCACAATTTTCAAAAAACCAAACGATTTATAGAAAAACTCAGAGAGTTAAATATTGAGATAGAGATAGACGATTTCGGTATAGGTTACTCTTCGTTTGACAGAATAGTTGATTTGGATTTTGATGTGCTGAAAATAGACAAATCGCTCGTTGATAAAATTGGTTTAAACAAGAAAGCCGAAGAAATTGTAGTATATATAATAAAATTGGCTCACTCCTTAAAAGCAAAAGCGCTTGCAGAAGGCATAGAAAAGAAAAATCAGCTTGACTTTTTAAGAAAAAACGACTGCGACTATATACAGGGATATTTTATCAGCAAGCCCCTGCCCTTTGATGAATTCAAACGTTTCATTGATAATACGAAAAACGGTTTTTTTTCAAAATAAAACGAGGGGCTTGACATAAAAGATTTTGTTAAGTATAATTACTTTAGAACTTAAATAAGCAGGAAAGTATATGATAAAAACATTTGAAGAAGCCGGTGAGCTCATACTTGGAACT
>WGCD01000084.1 GCA_015493995.1 Desulfurellaceae bacterium | reverse complement strand
GAACCATATGTCCGGCATTTTCTATTGTTATAAGATTGGCTTTTAAGGCATAAGCTGTTTCTTCGGCAAGTTCAATAGGTGTCATAACGTCACTATCTCCTACAATGACAGTGGAGGGAATGTTTATATCGTTTGCCGCTTCATAACCGCTGTAGCTGCTGCAAGCCAAGAAATCGTTAAGTATGGCTTTTTTGTTGTCAAGCATCATTTTTACGGCATCGTTTATCATATTCTCCGGTGCTGATTTTGAGAAAGACCACTTAGCAATGGTCTTGATGGTTTTTTGTAAATCTTCTTTCAATCCGTTTATGATTTTGGGGCTGACAGGCAGCTTTAAACCGCTGTCAACAACAATTAAAGCCGAAATTCTTTCGTCTTTTGCGCACTTTATACAGATGGCGCCGCCCATGGAATGTCCTATCAATATAACATCTGAGAGTCTGTTTTTTTTGATATACTCCAAAACCCAGTCGGCATATCCGTCTATGCTTATTATAATTCCGTCAGTTTTGCCGTGTCCCGGCAAGTCCGGTGTGTGTATTTTGTAGCTGTCTTTTAAATATGGTTTGACATACTTCCACACATCTCCTTCGTTTCCGGCTCCGTGTATAAAAATAAGATTTTTCATTTATCACCCCGTTTGTTCAATTAATTGATTCAATCTCTTTGTTTGGGACACTAAACAGATACCCTTGAGAGTATTCTATGCCTAAACTTTCAACTATCTTTTGTGTTTCCTCACTGTCAACAAATTCCGCCACAACCTCGATATCTATTGAGTGGGCAAAGTCGGTTATGGCTTTTGCAATTTTTCGACTTTTGGAGCTTTTTGTGAGATTTTTAATGTATTTGGCATCAATTTTTATAAAATCTATATCCAGCTCTGATATTCTTTCAAAATTGGAGTATTCTACGCCGAAATCATCAAGAGCCAGTTTTAAACCTAAATCCTTTAATTCCTTTAGCTTTTTTACGTTATTTTTGGTTCCGGAGGATGTTATACCCTCCAATATCTCAAGCGTTATTCTTTCTATCGGGAATTTATATTTCAGACACACTTCTTTGATATAATCCGCAAGATGGCCTTTGTTTAAATCATCTTCCGTAATGTTTATAGATATTCCAACTTTATCGTCAACCGATGCTATATATTTTATGGCTTTGTCTGCCATAATTTTTGTTATCTCATAAACAAATCCGCTGCTTTGTGCAATATCCAAGAAAAAGTACGGGGAATAAACGTTATCTTTTGTAACAAGCCTTGCAAGAGCCTCGTATTTTTCTATTTTTTTGGTTTTATTGTTTATAATTCCCTGAAAATAGGGAACAATCTGTGCTTCTTTTTGATGAAAGAGTGCATCGTAAAGCAGGGAATTAAATTTTATGAAGTTTGTATCGACCTTTTGCTCTTTATATAATGAGAATTCGAGGTAGGGAGACTTTTTAGCCTCTTTTATGGCTATTGCAGCTCTGCTTAACGCATCCTCTGAGTCGTTTTTACATACACCAAAGCTAAACGACAACCTGAGCTTTACATCATCGTTATGAAGATATATCGGCTCTTTTATGAATTTTTCTTTGATTTTCAGTATATCCTGTTCGTAGTTTTCGCTTATAAACACAAACTCGTCGGCATGTATTCTGTATAACGGTTTTTTAATGACATTTTTAACCCTTTTTACTACAATTTCGAGCACCTTATCACCGGTTTTAAACCCGTATATGGAGTTGATTTTACTGAAATTCTTAATGTCAAACATAACGATATACGTATCTTGATGAGCGTTAACAATATCCTTGTCAAATTTCAGTTTGTTGAATGCCTGAGTTAATGTGTCAATATATAAAAGCTCAATATTTCTTTTCGTTTGCTCATCCACTCTGGCATTTAAAGAATCAACCAATCTCTTATTCATCTTTTGGTATTTATAACCCGTATATGACATACCCAAGAATATTAAAAACATTAATCCTGATACAATTTGTGTTAGGGTTTCTTTTTTTGCAAGTCCGTATGTATCGTACATAAATCCGAGATAATAGCCGAGCGTTTCTTTTTTGTTGTTTTTTATGGGTATAGATATAACGTAATATCCCGTGATGAAATTTGAGCGGGGTGCAATATATTCGTATTTTTTTACTTTTATGAGATTGTTTATTCCATGTTGCTTTATCAGTTTGATTATTGGTTGTTTTATGTCTGTATTTATTATTTCATAGCCGTTAACCGTGACCTTCGACAGAGGTGAAGAGATAGTCTTTGATAATCTTTTATCAACAACAACGGCACTGTCCACACCACTGCTTTCAAGTCTTTCAACTATGGAGTTAAAGTGGGTATCAACTTCAACAAGCCCCAAAAGATTCCCCGAATAGTCGTATATGGGTGAAATTCCTTTAAAGACTATGCCCTTTTTACTTATGCAAATGCCCTCGTAAAATTTTGGATTGTATTTATAGTTATCTATCCTGTCTGCTCTTTTTGAAAAAAGAATACTTTTGATTAGGGAGGATTCTTGAAGTGTATTGTTTTTAATGCCCTCCTCTCCAAAGGGTGTGTAAACATATATGCCGTTTTTGTCTATAATATAAACGCTCAAATGCCTATATTTTGTGTAGTATTTAGATATATCAAACAAAAACTCGCTTCTTAATCTTCCGTACTCTCCGCTTTCCATTATTTTTATAACGTTCCTGTTGTGGGCTATTATCTGCGATATATCAAAAGTAACATCCTTTTTCTCTTTTATCATCTCTTTGATATTTTTTCTTGTAGTTGCGGTAATGTTTGTTTCGCTTATTTTGACGTACTCCTCGTTGACTGCGAGTTCAACAAACATCAAAAGCAGAAACAGAAAAACAAAAAAGTATATGTAAATTTGCCTATTTTTTGAAACTCTTTTCATACCCGCTTTTTCACAATATAAACTTTAACCCGCCATTTTCTCTTACGTCCTAAACCTCCCCACAAGCTGCTCTACCTTGTTTGCTATCTGGTTCAGTTCTTCTGAGGAGCGGGCTACATCATCAACAGCCTTTGCATTCTCTCTTGTTGCTTCCGCTATCTCTCTTATCTGCATATTTATCTCTGCAACGGTTGAGGATAGCTCCTCTGTTGCAGCAGAAGTTGAGTTTATTTCGTCTATTACGTTGTTTGTTTTGCCTACCACCTCTTCTATGTGAGACTTGTCTTCATATGCCTTCTCTTTTTCTGCAAGTATCATATCACCTGCTTTCTCTGTCTTGTCAACTGCTGCCTTTGTATCGTTTTGTATGGTGTTTATCATATTCCTTATCTCTTCTGTGGCATGCTGGGTTTTTTCAGCCAGTTTTCTTACCTCATCTGCCACAACGGCAAAGCCTCTGCCTGCCTCTCCTGCTCTTGCTGCCTCTATTGCAGCATTGAGCGCCAAGAGGTTTGTCTGGTCTGCTATCTCGTTTATAACGCCTACTATCTGACCTATCTGTTTGGAGGATTCACCTACCGTGTTTATCTGCTCCATAGCCTCTTTTGCAAGTCTTGCGTTTTCTTCCATCCTGTTTAATCTCTCCTCTATGTCTTTGAGCATCTGTTGGTTTACCTCTCCCACCTCAGAGGCAAGTGAGTTTACATTCTCAGAGGAGCGTGCAACACCGTCAACCGCCTGTGTGGCATCATTTATTGCCGTTTCTATCTCCTGCATATTTGCAGTTGTCTGCTGTGTTGTTGATGCCATCTCGTTTGCAGCAGAGGAGAGGGAGGATGAGTGTGTGCCGAGTTGGGAGACGGTTTGCTTTGTGTCGTTTATCATTGCCCTGATTTTATCAAGAAAGAGGTTGAATGTGGAGGCGAGCTGTCCCAGCTCGTCATTGGATTCAACATTGAGGCGTTTGGTCAGGTCGCCTTCGCCTTTATGTAAATCCTCAACAGTGTCTATAAGATTTTTTAGATTTTTGGATATTCTGTTCATCGATACATAGACACTTAAAACGATTAGCACTATGGATATGAGCATCAAGACCATACTCACATACAAAATTTTCTTGGTTTTCATAATTGTCGCATCGGCTACGCTTTTATTCTGCACAACGAGGATGTACCCTATCTTTTTACCTTGAAAATCCTTCAATGCAATAGGTGTAACAAAATAGTGACGTGTTAATATATAGGATTTTTTTGTAAATTGTACTGAACTCAACTCGGTTTTTATGGTACTGTTTATGTTTTTCTCTATGACATAGTATCCATCGAGTTTAGTGTTGAGCTTTAATAGTTGAGCTTCTGAAGAGTGTTGAGGAGAGAGCAGAACGATAATGTCGGCTTTTAGGCTTTTTCTTGCACCCTTTACTAAATCGTTCAAACTTCTCATAACCTCAACAGAGCCTATATATTTACCGTTTTTAAATATGGGAGAAATACCTCTGATAAAGGGACCTGCTCGCCCAACTTCTATCGCTTTCAGCGGTTTTTTGGTTTTTTTGACATAAACAAGCGTGTGTCTAAATCCTCCGAGATAATCTCCGTATTTATTCGGTTTCCATTGTCTTACAAAGCTTCTTAAATCTTTTGTGTGTACGTGTATTTTTTCGTTTATACCAAATTCCTGTTTTATGGTTTTTACAACTTTGTTTAAGATATCCAAAGCTTCGTCTCTGTCTTTAATATCCAAAGACATTATAAGCTGTGTGTTCATCGATAACAGTGTGGATTGAGCAACACAAAAAGAGAGCAGCGATTGTAAGCTTTTATCTATGTATATTTTATTGTCGTAGGACATTAAAGATAGTGTGTTTTTTTTGATTTTCACCATCTCTTTTTCCGATACGGCGCTTATAATTAGAAAACTTATAACTATAATGATAAAAAACGGCAGTAGAACCTGCTTGTTTACCGACAAATCCCTGAATTTCATAGACTAACTCCTTACAAAAAATTATTATCTGATTATAGTGCTGTAGTTGTAAAAGTCAAAAAATTTTAATATTTTAGTTTTGTTTTATGGCTTAACCCACTCGCAAATTTTATCTACTGCCGTGACCGTGTTGGCACAATATTTCCTTAAGAAAGATTCGTTTAGATCGTCTTTTATTTCATAAGCCGCAGCCAAAGCTTGTTCGCCGTCAAAGTCAACATAGGCTATTCTTGTTGTCAACTCTTTTTCATCTCTGCCGAAATCGCTGCCGGGCAAAAAAGCCACACCGGTTTCTTGTAGTATTGTTTCGCACAACCTACTGCTTGTCGTTATGTCTCTTTTTGCTAAACTATCCTTTAGCTGTGAAAAATTTGGCAGAAAATAAAATGCCCCGTCGGGTTGCGGAACTTTAATGCCGACACTGTTGAAGTTTTTGTATATGTAGTTACCGAGAGCCTTTAAAATTCTTCGGGAGTGTTTAAGATATGTGTTGATTTCATCGTCAAAATTAAAAGCTCTAATTGATGCAAACTGTATGGGAGCACTAACAGACGTAAATGTCTCGCTTGCAACCGTAGCCATTCCATCTAAAAGCCATTTTAAATTTTTTGGAAAGGCAAATGTACCAAGCCTCCATCCGCCTGCACCACACCATTTACTCAATCCGCTGCTGATTATAGTGCCTTCTGGATAGAATCTTGCTATCGATACGTGATTACCTTTATGGTTAAGCTCGCCGTATATCTCATCCGATAGAACTAATATTCCCTGCTTTCTTGCAGCATAAGCCAGCTCTTTTAAGAGTTTTTCGGGATAGGTTTTGCCTGTCGGGTTATTCGGGTAGTTCAGTATTATAACCCTCGGTGTATTCGGGTTTTTTTTGCAGTAATTTTCCAAATCCTCCGGCATCAAAAGCCAGTCGTTTTCTTCGTAAGTATCAATCCACACGGTCTTTTTACCCAATATTTTTGCCTGGGGGGCGTACGATACCCAGCTTGGGGCAGGCAGTAAAAGCTCTCCGTAAAACACAACCTGCAAAATGAACATAAGCTCCTTGGAACCCGGACCTATCAATATATCATCAGCAGAAAAATCAAGATTTTGACTTTTTTTGTAGTACTTGGCAACGGCTTCTCTTAACTCGTGCAACCCTTTGACCGGCAGATAATCTTTTCTGTGAGCGTTTTCTTTAAGTGTCTCTATAACGGGCTTAGGTACGGGAAAGGGAGCCTGTCCCAATCCGAGCTTGTAAACTTTTTTCCCCTGTTTTATCATCTCGTTACTCTTTTCGTTGATATTTAGTGTGGCAGATAAAGGCATTCCCTTTACGTTTAAATTCATACTTTCACACAACACTGTGTTTTTTTTCATCTTCAAACTCCTTTTTCTTTAAAATCGGATATTTTTTTACCCGTTTCGGTATAGTGATTTCTGATTGTTTTTTCAATAATGTCAGATTTTTTTGAATTTACGGCATCGACTATTATTAAATGCCTTTCTTTTATCTGTTTTGGAGTGTAGAGTTTGGGCCAATATTGAGAAAACAGAAGGTGAGATTTTAGACTCAATGCGTCGGTTAATTTAACAATTTGCTTATTTTTGCAGGAATAGAATATTTTTTGGTGGAACTTATCTCCCAAATCTATCAATTTCATATTTTCTTTTCTTTTTGCCAAATATTCCATCTCATCACACATTTTTTTAAGATTTTCCATATCTTTAAAAGAGAGAGTTGGGTAAGAAATTGAAGCTGCATATCCCTCCAAAACGCCTCTTGCAACGTATGTTTCGTATATGTCATCCGGCTTCATATCAACAACAAATGTCCCTATTCTCGGCTTGTATTCAAGCAAACCAAGGCTCACGAGTTCTTTTAATGCCTCTCTTATCGGGGCTCTGCTGATGTTTAGCGTTTGAGCCAGATGTGCTTCTTTTATCTGTTCTTTAGGTTTTATGTTTCCCTTTAAAATCTCTTTGTATATGAAGTGTACGACCTGGTCTTTGTAGGTCTCCCTTTTGATTTTCATTCGACCTCCTGTCTATTGTCGAC
>WGCD01000083.1 GCA_015493995.1 Desulfurellaceae bacterium | reverse complement strand
TCATTTGTGAGAGAAAATTTCAAGGCAAGAAAAACGGGGTAGTCGTGATTTTCTACAAAAGATTCAACCTTACGCACTTTGTTGAAAACCTGTCCAAATCGCTGGATTTGATACTCAACGGAAACCCTAGTAACCACTCTTTAAGGGTTGCATTTATAGCTGTTTTAATCTCATACAAACTTAATTTAACAAAAGGTCAAAGGATAAATTTATACCTTGCATCTCTTCTTCACGATGTCGGAGCAGTGGATAAAGAGACAAAACTTCTGTTTGAATATGAGCAAAGGGACTGCAGCGACCTTCAACACCACGCAATTGTCGGATACGAGCTTCTAAAAAACATACCTCTATTCGAAGATATAGCAGACATCATAAAAGACCACCACAACCCCAAATCAAACAACCTCTTATCAAGAATCATCTATCTAAGTGATGAAGCAGATATAATTTTAAGAAACAACAAGATTTTTGACCCTAAGGTGCTTGACGGTAAAATATACTTAAATTATAAAAACAAACCTATATTTAAAGATATTTTGGATGCATTCTCATCAATATTGAGAAATGATGCGTTTTTGATGATGATTTATAACATAGATGAGATAAAAAAATACCTAAGAGCTAATGTAGAGGTAAGGAGTGTGAGTGTAAATCACAATCTCTTTAACAATATCGCAAAAAGCATAGCCGAAAGTTTTATTGATAAAAAAAGCAGATTCACTCTTACACATTCAAGCGATGTGGCTTACACCGCATTTAAAATAGCTAAAGAAATAGGTTTGAGCGATATGGATTGTCAAACAATTAAAACAGCCAGTTTTCTGCACGATATAGGAAAATTGTTTGTTCCTGTTAATATTTTGGAGCATCCCGGCAAATTGGAGTCAGAAGATTGGTTTAAAATGAAATCACACGTATATTATACATACTCATTCCTCAATCAAATGAATCTCGATGAAAATATTATCCACATAGCGAGTTCCCATCACGAATATTTAGACGGCTCCGGCTATCCGTTCGGGTTGGACAAAACCAGCCTGTCAACGGGGGCTCAGATATTAACGGTTGCAGACATCTATTCGGCACTAAGAAGAAAAAGACCCTACAGAAACAGAGCTTTTAATCACACCGAAGCCACAGAAATGCTTTTAAATTTGGCAAACTGCGGTAAAATAAACAAAGAACTCGTAGATGCAATAAAATATGTCGATATTTTTGATACACAAAACACCTTTCAATAATCAAACATTTATATTTTAAAAAGCAGGCTTGGTTAGATAAATCTATTCAACAGCCGTTCAAATCTCTTATAAAGCCCTATTTTCTCAAGGGATTTTTTCAAAAGCTCCGGATTGTCAACAAACGACTTAAAAAATACAATCTCTGAGGCTTTAAGGTATGCCTTAAACGGGTCGCTAAAAGGGTCAGTAAGTTTTGAAACAGTATCAAACACACTACAGCTTTGCTTTAAGCAATTAAGAACAAATTCAGACCTCTTCAACATTTTCTCAACATAGAAAGCCACGGTTTCCATAACAGAATCAATATGCAGATGACTTGGCAAAATTATCAATTTACTTATCTTGTCTATATTTGAGATGCTGTTGCAATAAGCCTCATAGTTGTTAAAAGGCTTCATAGTTTGCGTGTCTATTTCAATAAGCGGCGTCTGGAATATACCGTTTAGCAAAAAATCACCGCTAAGTGCATAACGCTTATCCACAATATACACAAAATCACTTATCGAATGACCGGGGAACGGAACAAACTCAACACCTTGAGGCAGTACGGATTCTTCAACGGATTTAACGTTTTCAGGAACGGGAGAGTCCTTTCTAAATCTCAACAAAACGGAAAACATATAAGAAACCGTCTCTTTAGGAAAGCCCAACTCAACAAAAACATCTTCAAAATGCGGTGCAATACTGTCAAACATTCTGTCTTTTAATATATCTTTCTTTGGTATAAAAATGTCGGCATTTGAGTTTCGAGCCAAAAACTGGATGCCTCCGCTGTGGTCTGCATGAGAATGTGTTACCAGAACATATTTCAATCTATTTAAATCTATGTTTTTTTGCAGGTATTCAAAAGATTCTTTTGTTGGAGGACCTGTATCAAAAAGGGCAAGCCCACCTCTACGCTTAAAAACGTAGAGGTGAACAGGACCCACGGGGTAAGGAGTGTCAATTGTGTGGCGTTCGAACATCTTTAAAAGGGATATTTTGCATTTTCTATTGTATAGTTCGCCAATTCCCTTTTTGCTTCCAATAAACCGGATGCGTCATACTTCGTGAATCTTCTTATTCCGCTGATAATAGCCATCAAGTTGTCACCCTCTTCAACAAAGTAGGCTGCTTTTTTGGCGGCTTTGGAAATGTCCTCGTTAAGATTGAATGTTGCAACCTTAACCGCACTCTCAAAAATCTTTTTCTTTGTGTCGCTAACTTTATCGTAAACCTTATCAGCCCTTAAAACGGCGCTTTCCATACTGAATATGCCGATAGCCATATCAGCCAGAGCAAACAAAACTTCCTGCTCATTCTTAATTTTATCCATATACTTCTGAACCGCAGCCCCAGCCAAAACAAGGAACATAGTTTTGAGATTAGAGACAAGGGTCTTTTCTTTTATGAATCTTACAGATTCGTCAAGCTCCTCAAATGATGGTGTCATCATAATATCCAGAGCCTCTTTTGCCTTTTGAACAAGCGGCAGTTCGCCCTTCATACCCTTTTTAAGAAGCATACCGGGGACAAGATATCTGTTTATCTCGTTTGTTCCCTCGAATATTCTGTTAATTCTTGAATCCCTGTAGTATCTTTCCGCCGGATACTCTTTTATAAATCCGTATCCTCCGTAAATCTGAACAACCTCATCAGCAACCCTATCCAACAGTTCGCTGCAATAGACCTTTGTTATCGAACATTCTACAGCATAATCCTCAAGGGCTTTGTGGTAATGTTTATAGTAATCTGGGTCATCTTTTCCCACATCTATAGCTGAAACACGCTCGTCGTATAAGCCAGCCAATCTATACGCCAGCGATTCTGCAGAATAAATACCCGAAACCATATCTGCTATCTTTTCCTTAATGGCTCCGAACTTTGTTATCGGCATACCGAACTGCTTCCTGTCGTTAGCATACGCTACCGCATCTTCCAAAGCGGCTTTTGCAGCTCCTACGGCAGCAGCTCCAAGCACAAACCTGCCCTCATCGAGCACTTGGAAGGCTATTTTGTGACCGTCACCTATTTTCCCAAGCAGATTTTCAACAGGTATTTTTGCATTATCAAACATTATTTGTGCAGTGGATGAGCCTCTTATGCCCATTTTATCCTCTTCTCTTCCTACACTTACGCCCTCAAAATTGCGTTCAACGAGAAATGCCACATATTCTCCCTCGGGAGTTTTAGCAAATACCGTGTATAAATCAGCTATGCTTCCGTTAGTAATAAACTGTTTTGTGCCGTTTAGGATATAGTATTTACCGTCATCAGACAGCTTAGCAACAGCTCTCATTCCCAAAGCATCAGTTCCGGCATCAGGCTCAGTTAAACAATATGCAGCTATCCATTCACCGCTAACAAGCTTAGGTAAGTATTTCTCTTTCTGCTCTTTTGTTCCGTAATATATCAAAGGGAGCGAACCTATTCCGACGTGTGCCGCATAGGCAACCGAAAAAGAACCGGCGGGTGCAATCTTTTCAACAACACAAGCTCCCGTTGTCAATCCCAAGTCAAGCCCGTCATACTCTTCAGGTGCATAGATAGAAAATAAACCCAACTCACCTGCCTGTTTCATATGGCTTACCAGCAAATCGAAGTTGTGATTGCTGTTATCCATAGCATCAACATCGGGTAAAACCTCGTTTTTTATAAACTGTTCGGTTGTCTCCATCATCTGCCTTTGCTCAGAAGACAAATCCTCAGGTGTAAAAACCTCGTCTTTCGAAACCTCTCTTATTAAAAATTCTCCGCCTTTTAACAATTCACTCATTACAAATCTCCTCCTGACTACATTAGTTCGTATATTCCGGCTGCGCCCATTCCGCCGCCGATACACATAGTTTCAAGCCCGTATTTAACATTTCTTCTTTTCATCTCATTTAAAAGCGTTGCAGTTAATTTGGCGCCTGTGGCTCCAAGTGGATGACCCAAAGCTATCGCTCCTCCGTTAACATTTACTATGTCTTTAATATCATTCCACCCCAATGCATTGATGCAAGCCAACGACTGTGCCGCAAATGCTTCGTTGAGTTCAATCAAGCCTATATCGTCTATAGTTATTCCTTCTAACTTCTTAGCCAACTCCATAGCTTTCGGAACGGCTGCAATAGGACCCTCGCCCATCATATGCGGTTCAACACCGGCAACAGCATATACAAC
Organism: Desulfurellaceae bacterium; assembly: GCA_015493995.1. GTDB lineage: Bacteria > Campylobacterota_A > Desulfurellia > Desulfurellales > Hippeaceae > S144-51. The sequence goes on along the minus strand of WGCD01000083.1, from coordinate 6,518 downwards.
AAATCTTGCTATCGGGTCTTTTCCCATTTTTTTAAGATAATCCTCAGAAACAACCATAACAGCGGCGGCGGCATCCGTCATTTGAGATGAATTACCGGCTGTTATTGTGCCGTCGGTTTTGAAAACCGGCTTTAACTTTGCAAGCCCCTCTATCGTTGTATCCGGTCTTACTCCGTCATCAATATCGACAATCTTTTTAATCTTTTTGACCTTATTTCCTTCAACAACCGTTTTTTCAACTTCAACAGGAATAATTTCATCCTTAAATTTTCCCTCTTGGATGGCTTTGGCTGCCTTCATATGTGAATAGTAAGAGAATTCATCCTGAGCTTCTCTTGTTATATTGTGTTTTTGTGCAACAAACTCCGCAGTTAATCCCATAGGTGTGTATGCCTCAGGCCAATTTTCTATTAAGTAGGGATTGGCTGAATATTTTATACCTCCCATCGGAACCATCGTCATGGATTCCGTACCGCCTGCTATAACACAATCGGCAAACCCTGCCATTATCTTTTCGGCTGCAATGGTGATGCTCTGAAGACCGGATGAGCAAAATCTGTTTATTGTCATACCCGGTACCTGATAAGGCAGTCCGGCTTTATGCGATGCTATCCTTGCAACATTCATTCCCTGCTCACCTTCGGGAAAAGCACAACCCAAAATAACGTCGTCTATGCTCATAGGGTCAACTTCGGTTTTTTCAACAACACTTTTGATGGCTATGGCAGCCAAATCGTCAGGCCTGAAATCCTTAAACTGTCCCTTGCCCAATCTCGCCGCACGCCCTGTCCTGCATCCGGGTGTTCTGTATGCGGCAACTATATATGCACTTCTAAGATTTCTCATATTCTCCTCCTAATTCCTTAAAGGTTTTCCTGTTTTTAGCATATGTTGTATTCTTTCAATTGTTTTCTTTTCTCCGCAAAGCTGCAAAAATGCCTCTCTTTCCAACTCAAGCAGATATTCTTCCGAAATCATCGTAGCCGGCAAAACATCTCCGCCTGTCATAACATATGCTACCTTCTCGGCAACCTTCATATCGTATTCGCTTATGAATTTTCCTTGATACATTGTCCACAAAAGGTTTTTAATAGTAGCAAAAACGTCACGTCCGGGCGCCGGAACATCCGTGACGGGTTTTGACGGTCTGTAATTCCTTGCCAATGCCAATGCAACCTGTTTTGCATCATAAACGAGGTTGTCTATATCCATAGTAACAGAGTCGCTATCATCCATATATCCTAAAGAGAACGCCTCTCTTGCAGACATAGAAACCTTTGCCATAGCAATATTTTCAAAATATTTCCCAATAAACGGGGTTACGTCTGGAGCTTTGAACTTCTGAACCGTTTGGATAGCCCTTAGAGCCATCTCTTTTGTTCCTCCGCCTGCCGGAATTAAGCCGACTCCAACCTCAACAAGCCCCATATAGGTTTCTGCGTGGGCTACAACGGCATCGGAATGCAAACATGTTTCGCAGCCTCCTCCAACCGTAATATTAAACGGAGCAGAAACCACTGGCACCTTTGCATACTTAAAGCCCATTGTCATATTTTGAAATTGCTTAACAGCCATATAGATATCGTCAAATGCACCCTCTGCTATGGATGTAGCTATTAAAGCAAGGTTTGCTCCTGCTGAGAAAATTTTTCCCTGATTTGATATAACAAGTGCCACACCCTCGTTTTCTGCTCTTTGAACAGCTTTCTTTGCCATAGATATTATGCCTGCACCTATGGCGTTCATCTTTGTGTGAAATTCAAGGTTAAATACACCATCACCCAAATCTATAATGGAAGCAGAGCTGTTTTCTTCAACAAGTGAGCCTGTCTTTTTGAGAATATCCAGCTTTACATAGCTCTTCGGTTTTTCTATCTCTTTGAATTCGCCCTTTAAGATGTCGAAATAAAACTCCTTGCCGTCTTCAAACTTGTAAAACTTCTCTATATTTTTCAGTTTTTCGGGTATCGGAGTTCCCTCTTTTTCCAATCTTTTCACAAATCTTTCAACGCCAACAGCATCAAAAAGCTCAAAAGGACCCATCTTCCAGTTATATCCCCACTTCATAGCGTTGTCTATATTGACAACATCGTCTGCGATTTCGGGAATTCTTTTGAATGAATATAAAAGAGCATCCCTTAGAAGCCTCCAGGCAAACTCGGCAGCCTTATCCTTGCCGTTTATCAAAATATTTATTTTTTCAGCAAGGGTTTTGCCTTGAGATGCAGCCTGGATGGATGCAAACTTAGGTTTTTTTGACTCTTTGTATTCTCCAGTCTCTATATCGTAGTAGTAGGTAATCCTTTTTCCGTCTTTCTTTTCTTTGTAATAAAACCCCCTCTTTGTTTTATTGCCCAACAGTTTGTTTTTAATCATATTATCGAGAAATTCTGGAACCTTGTATATATCCTTTTCATCGTCAACAGACGAATCTATCAATTCGTATGTATTCTTACCTACGTGAACAAGTGTATCTATTCCGACAAGGTCAGCCAATTTAAAAACAGCCGTTTTTGGAAATCCCATAACGGGTCCGGCAACGGCATCAACCTCTTCAACATTCAGCCCAAGCTCTTTCATATGCTTTATAGCTGCAAACATCAAATAAACGCCGATTCTGTTACCGATGAAGTTAGGCGTATCTTTGGCATATACGATACCCTTTCCAAGCCTGAATGAAATAAAGTCAGCCATAAATTTGACAATTTCGGGGTCTGTATATTTAGACGGAACAATCTCCATCAACCTCATATATCTCGGCGGATTAAAAAAGTGCGTAATAAGGAATCTCTTTCTTAAGTCCTCAGGAACACTTTCTGCCATAGCATTTATTGACAGACCGCTTGTATTAGATGTAAGTATCGTATCCTGCCCTATATTCGGAACAACCTTCTCTTTAAGCAGAGATTTCTTAATATCCAAATTTTCAACAACAACCTCAATGACCCAATCGCAATCCTTTATCTTGTGTATATCGTCTTCAAAGTTGCCGATTTCTATGTTTCTAATGTAGTCCTTCACATACAAAGCGGCGGGTTTCATCTTTTTTAAGTTGTTTAAGGCATTTATTACAATTCTGTTTCTTACCGCCCTATCCTCCAGTGTGAGTCCCTTTTTTTCTTCCTCTTCGGTTAGCTTGTTCGGGACAATATCAAGCAGAAGCACATCGAGACCGGCGTTAGCCATATGTGCGGCTATGGTCGAACCCATAACGCCTGCTCCTAAAACAGCAACCTTTCTAATATCCTTCATACTTCCTCCTACTCGTAAATCTTTTCTTCTTCCAAATCGCTATTTATTGCGTCTTTCTCCAAATCTCTTCTTTCAATACCTCTTTCGCTCACCTCCTTATAGAATTCGTGCTGTATAATCAGCTTCATAATTTCATTTGTACCTGTCCATATCATAATCAATCTCGTATCCCTTAAAAGCCTCTCTATGGGGTATATATTCGTATATCCTATTCCGCCCATTATTTGCATGGCGTTGTTGACAACCCTCCAAGCCATATCGGTAGCATAGGCTTTACTTTCCGAAACAAGTCTTCTGATTTTTCCCGCATCTTCATTTCTATCTATGGCTTGTGCAGTTTCATAAACCAAAGCTCTTGCTGCATCAAGTTCAGTTAAACTCTCAGCCACCTTAAAAGAAACGCCCTGATAGCTTTTTATCGGTCTTGAAAACGATTTCCTCTTTGTAGAATAGTCTGCTGCAATATCCAATGCCGCCTGTGCCATACCCAAAGCTCCTGCAGCCGATGTCATGCGCTCGGGTATCATCATCTGATAAAAAACATCAGCCCCTCTGTTTATTCCCTCTTCACCGCCTAACACATTTTCAATCGGAACCTTTACATCGTCAAACGATATCCTTGCAGTACCGCCGCCTCTTGTTCCCATAAGCCCGTATATGTGCTTAACTTTAACATTCTCATTTCTTTCAACCAAAAAAGCTGTCATGGACTTATGAGGCTTTGCATTTTTGTCCGTTTTGGCATACACAAGGAAATAGTCCGCTCCCTCACCGCCTACAATAAATCTCTTTTGCCCCCTTAAAATGAAGTAATCACCTTTTCTTTCTGCCGTTGTTGTAGCTGCAAAAAAATCAGAGCCCCCTCTTGGCTCTGTCAAACCCTCAGCCGTGGCGATTTTTGCTTGAATGGTGGGCTTTAAAAATTTCTCCTTTTGCTGTTTTGTTCCGAATATGTTAACTGCCTCTCCGACAATAGAAACAAGAGAGTAAAGGCAAGCCAAGGCAGTGCCCAAAATACCTATTTCCTCTATGGCAACAACCTCAGATGTCCATCCAAGACCTTTTCCCTCATACTCTTTCGGGAATCTTAAACCCAGCAGACCGTATTCGGCTGCCTTTTTTAAAAACTCCTTAGGATATATCACCTTCTCTTCATCCATATCCAACAGCAGGGATGTCGGAATACTCTTTACAAACTCAATCGTGCGAGCCCTTATATCTTTTTGAGTTTCACCCAAAAGCACATCGGAAATCATCACACAACTCCCTATGATTTTGATGAGGAAGAAGCCTCGGCACAGGTAAAACAGGTTCCCTCATCGGTATAGAGACACTCTATAATATCTCTGTATTTTTGATAAACCACCCTTCTTTTGAGTTTCAAGGTAGATGTCAATTCACCTGTCTCTATTGAGAAATCCTGCGGTAGTATCGCAAATTTTTTAATGGTCTCAACCTTTGCAAGATTCTTATTTACCTTTTCTATCTCTTTCTTTATCAACTTTATGATTTTTTCGTTCTTCGCCAAATCGGAGACATCAAGATATCTCAATTTATTCTCTTTGGCATAGTCTATAATTCTTTCGATATTGAGCGTTACAAGAGCAACAATATAGGGTTTTTTATCGCCGTACAAGCAGGCGTTAGATATGTATTTTGAAAATTTAAGGGCATTCTCTATGGCTTGAGGAGCTACGTTTTTTCCACCCGCCGTAATTATTATTTCTTTTTTTCTGTCTGTTATATAAACAAAACCGTCTTCGTCTATGTGTCCTATATCGCCTGTTTTAAACCAACCGTCTTCGGTAAACGACTCCTTTGTTGCCTCAGGCATTTTATAATATCCTTGTGCAACCTGGGGACCTCTGAATATCAACTCACCGTCTTCTGCAATTTTCACCTCTGTTTCTCCAAGAAGCGTACCGACCGAACCAAATTTGAAATTATCCGGCTCATTGACACACAATACCGGTGAGGTTTCGGTTAAACCGTAACCCTCTAAAACCTTGAGTCCGCAAGCCCAATAGAATATATTCAAATCCCTATCAAGCGGCGCTCCTCCCGAAACAAAAAACTTGAGTCTGTCAAGCCCCATACTTCCTCTTAACTTTTGAAACATAATCTTATCGGCTATTGAGTATCTCAAAATCGACGGCTCTTTCTTTTCTATGTATTTTTTGATTACGTAATTTTTTCCCACATCTACTGCCCAATGCACAAGTGCTTTTTTGGTGTCGCTCATATTGTGAGTAACATCCATAATCCTCGCGTATATCTTTTCAAGCAATCTCGGAACGGTAACCATTATTGTAGGTCTGACCTCTTTCATATTGTCCGCTATAGTTTCTATACTTTCTGCAAAAGCAATTTTGGCTCCAACATACATAGGAAGATAGCAGCTGTCGGTCTTACCCAAAACGTGGGAAAACGGCAAAAACGTTAAAAATATATCGTCTTTTGTAAGTATCTTTCCCGTCTTTCTTTCCGTATAGTAGAGATTTGAAATGATATTTTTATGCGTCAACAAAACACCTTTCGGTTTTCCGGTTGTTCCTGAGGTGTATAAAATTGTGTATATCTCGTCAGACTCTATGCTTTTTATGGAATCTTCAATCTCTTTTTTCTCAGCTTCCGACATATCTTCAGAAATTTCCGAAAGTTGAAACAGTGTCAAAACCGGCAATTTAGGGTCACCCAAAAATCTGTCGTGCGATACTACAAACTCGATATTTATCTTATCAACAACATCAAGCAGCTTCTGATACTGGGCTTTGGTTGACACAAAGACAGCCTTTGCTTCGGAATGATTCAATATATAGGCTATCTGCTCAGGAGAATCTGTGTGATAAATCGGAACCTCTATACATCCCAAATTAAGAATACCAAAATCAGCTAACATCCACATAGGGCGGGTTTCTGATAAGATTGCAACCTTATCGCCCTTTTTGATTCCCATCTTTCTTAAGCCTCTTGAGACCTGAAGTCCCCTGTGGTAGAGCTCTTCGTAGGTTATCGATATGTACTTCCCGTCCTTCTTATACAACACGGCAGTTTCGTTTTTGAAGACCGAAGCGTTCTTCATCAATAGTTCGGGAATAGACCTAAAAGGATAACTTTTTTTATCCGCCACGACACACCCCCTTTTATACGTTCACTATTAGCATATACCATTTTACGTAAATGTCAAGCATTTTTCAACCAGTTTTTATAACCACCATTTAACAATCTTAATCACTGATTCCATTAACCTGTTAACTATACCACTC
>WGCD01000082.1 GCA_015493995.1 Desulfurellaceae bacterium | reverse complement strand
CACCCGGATATGACAAGGTTCTGGATAACGCTCGATGAAGCCGTTAATTTTGTTTTGATGGCATTTGAAACTATGCAGGGCGGTGAGATATTTGTCCCCAAAATCCCCTCAATGAAAATAACCGATTTGGCAAAAGCCATTGCTCCTGATTGTAAATTTGACATAATAGGTATAAGGCCGGGTGAAAAGCTCCACGAGAGCATGATTTCCATAGATGATTCATACAACACGCTTGAATTTAACAACTATTTTATTATCTTGCCGTCAATTACGCTTACAGGCAAGCCGCATTTCAACACAAACAGATGGGGAGAAAAAGGAACGCCGAAAAAATACGGCTTTGTTTATTCCTCCGACAAAAACGACAGATGGCTTACGCCGACACAGTTAAAAGAAAAGATAACTCAAATTGATTAAACGACACTGCAAGTAAAGCGGTTTATACCAACGGTTAAGTTTTAAAACACAAAATATGGAAAAAAAGTCTTATTTATGATAAAAGACAGGTATGAAATTTATTCCCTACGGAAGGCAGACGATAGACGATAAAGATATTGAAGCCGTTTCGGATGTTTTACGCTCGGATTTTATCACAACTGGACCGAAGGCAAAAGAGTTTGAAGATAAAATATGCGAAAGATGCGGTTGTAAATTTGCTGCTGCAACATCGAGCGGAACGGCTGCTCTGCACATTGCCTCTTTATCTATCCTCAAGCCGTTTGACAAAGTTCTTGTAACTCCGAATACATTCCTGTCAACCGTGAACTCAATAGTATATGCTGGCGGCATTCCCATATTTATCGATATAGACAAAGAGGGGAATATCGATTTGGATAAGTGCATATCCGTCTTAGAGAAAGATAGAATGATATCTGCTCTATACGGCGTCCATTTTTCCGGCAATCCGTTGAATCAACAAAAACTTGCCTACATTAAAAAACGCTTCGGCATCTTGATTCTTGAGGATTGCGCCCACTCTTTGGGAGCTTATGACGGCAAAATAAAAGCCGGAAGCTGCTCTAACAGCGATGTCTCTATTCTTTCCTTCCACCCCGTTAAACATATAACAACGGGTGAAGGCGGCGCCGTTACGACAAGGAAAAAACGCATATACAACAAACTTTTGGCGTTTAGAAATAATGGTGTGGTGAAAAACGGGTTTAAAAATAAAGATATGGCATTTGACGAAAAAGGCAATGAAAACCCATGGTACTACGAGATGCAGTACAACGGATTAAATTATAGGATAACCGATATTCAATGTGCACTCGGCATTTCGCAGATGGATAAACTGGATAGTTTTTTACAAAAAAGAAGGGCTATTGCCAAACGATACGACGAGGCGTTTAAAGAGTGCGAAATAATCAAGCCTCTTTATCAATACAAGGAAAATTCGGCTTATCATCTGTACGTTGTTAGGGTAGATTTTTCAAAACTATCAATAACAAAAGCCGAGCTTTTTGCGCTTGCAAAAGAAAATAATATAGGTTTGCAGGTTCATTACATACCGGTCAATAAGCAGCCTTACTATAAGCTGCGGGGCTATAGAAATCTGGGTTTGGAAAATATGGAAAAATATTATTCACAAGCCGTTTCAATACCGATTTATCCGTTGTTGAGAGAGGATGAACAGGAATTTGTTATTGAGACGCTTAAAAATATCGTTAGACAAAACAGGTCGTAGTCTATGGAAGCCTGGCAGATTTGGGTTTTGGTGACACTGAGCCTATTTGTGGCGGAGGTTTTTCATCCGGTCTTTTTCTTTGCCGCGCTGGGTACAGCCGCAGCAATCGCTACGGTTTCGTCTTTTTTTGTATCTCTTGAACTTCAATTGCTGGTTTTTGCCACATCCGGGCTTGTTGTGTTCTTTGCGATAAGACCGTCTGTTTTGAAATATATATATTCCTCAAAAGAAACAAAAACAAACATCTCTGCAATGGAGGGTAAAACAGCCATTGTTATCGAAGACATAATACCTGAATCCAATCAAGGCAGAGTAAAGGTCGGGGAGGAGACCTGGATAGGGATATCAATGGACTCAACAACAATACAGAAAGGAGAAAGGGTTGTGATAGTGAAAGCCGAAGGAACAAAACTTTATGTTATAAAGGAGAGAAAAAAAGATGGTTAGTTTTTCAACAACAATTCTGCTGGCTCTAATAGCATTCGTCGTAATATTTTTATATAAAGGCATAAGAATAGTCAGGCAAGCGGAGACAATGGTCATAGAAAGACTCGGCAAATACCACAAAACTCTTAACTCGGGAATGAACATAATCATCCCCATCTTTGATAGACCGCGCCCAATCGAGTGGAAATACACACTTGAAGGACCAAACAAAACAACAATTATAAGGAAAATCTTGACGCCGAGAATAGATTTAAGAGAAACCGTCTATGACTTTCCGCGTCAGAATGTAATAACAAGGGATAACGTCGTGCTTGAGATAAATGCCCTGCTCTACTTTCAGGTTACAGACCCGGTTAAATCGGTTTATGAAATAGCCAGTTTGCCCGATGCTATAGAAAAATTGACCCAAACAACACTGAGAAACGTCATAGGTGAGCTTGATTTGGATGAAACCCTCTCCTCGAGGGATACTATAAACGCTAAGCTAAGGGCAATTTTAGACGAAGCAACGGATAAATGGGGTGTGAAAGTCAACCGTGTTGAACTGCAGGACATAAATCCTCCTATGGAAATCAAAGAAGCTATGGAAAAACAGATGAGGGCAGAGAGGGATAAAAGAGCAGCAATTCTAACCGCAGAAGGCGATAAACGGGCAAAAATACTTGAAGCAGAGGGATTTAAAGAGTCGCAAATAAACCGAGCTGAGGGTGAGAAAAAGTCAAAAATATTGATAGCCGAAGGAGAAGCCGAAGCCATAAACAGAATAACCGAAGCCATAGCTCAAAGCGGCGGAGATCCTACAACCTATTTGATAGCCATAAAATATATAGAGGCTTTGAAGGATATGGCAATGGGAAAAGATACGAAGGTTGTCTATATGCCATATGAGGCAAGCGGTGTTCTAAGCTCTATCGGCGGAATAAAAGATATGCTTGATAAGGTTAAACAGACATAAAGACTACATAGTTTTTTTAAGTTTGGGAGAAGGCGGTCTTTTAATAAGAAAAACTGTCGGCATTAAAGCTATAAACAAAATCGAACAAAAATAGAAAGCATCGTTAAATGCCAGCATTGCCGTTTGTCTTAAAAGTTCTTTATAGATAATGCCAAGCTGTTGTGCTGCGGATAAAAACATATTTGACAAAAGGTGTTGAGCTTGGGCAAAAGCCTCATTTGTCGGGATAAGATTTTCTACAAGACGGCTTTGGTGAAACTGCTCCCTTCTGACCAAAATAGTTGTTACTATAGCCGTTCCGAAACTGCCGCCGATATTCCTTATGAAGTTAAATATCCCTGATGCATTACCCATATCCTCGTTTTCTACATTGGCAAACGTAACGGCTGCAAGCGGCACAAAAAATAACGAAATTGCCACTCCTTGAAGAGCTCTTGGCTCTATAACACTCCAAAAGTCGGCGGAAAGATTGAAATGAGCCATAATATTGACCGCTACGGCATTTGTGAGAAGACTTAAAAACAGCAATTTTCTCGGGTCAAATCCACGTTCGAGCAATTTCCCGGCTATAGGCATAGCAAGAAGCGTTGTCAATGCCCCAGGACCCAAAACCAGACCCGCCAAAAACGCTGTATATCCCATAAGTGTTTGAAGATAAATGGGAAGCAGCACGATTGTTCCGAAAAAGCCGAAAAAGCCGAAAAACATTATTATATTGCCAATGGAAAAAGAACGGTCTTTGAATATCCTTAAGTTTACAACCGGGTGTTTTTCTCTTATCTCGTGAGCCAAGAACAGTATAAACCCCACAACCACAATAACGGCAAGGGTTGTTATAAATCGTGACTCAAACCAATCTTTTCTTTGAGCATTATCAAGAAGGATTTGCAAGGCACCGACGGCAATAGCCAAAAAAGCCAGACCTTTATAATCTATAGCTGTTTTTTTCAGATTTTTCATATAATCCGGGTCGAAAACAAATAGGTTTACCAACACAACCGAGAGTATTCCTATGGGAACATTGATGTAAAATATCCACCTCCAACCCCAGTTATCGGTTATCCAGCCTCCTAAAACAGGTCCTAAAATCGGACCCACAACCACGCCCATACCAAACACAGCCATAGCCATTCCCCTTTGCTCTTTTGGGAAAGCCTCAAGGAGAATCGCCTGAGAAACAGGCTGCAAACCGCCTCCTGCTATTCCCTGCACAAACCTTAAAACTACAAGAATCAAAAAAGACGGAGCGTACCCGCACGCAAAAGAAGCTGCCGTAAAAGCCAAAACGGAAAAAATAAGATAGCGTTTTCTTCCGAACGTCACAGACAGCCAACCCGTTATGGGGATTATGATTGCGTTTGAAACCATATATGATGTTAAAATCCAGGTGGATTCATCCAAACTTATGCTCAAATCACCCTGAATATGAGGAAGGGAGACGTTAACTATTGTTGTATCGACAATTTCCATCAACGTGGGCAATATAACGGAAAGGGCAACTACCCATTTGTTAATTGCTGGGGTTTCGGACATTTTTATCTGACCAATATCGTTGTCTTAACCGACATTCCAACCCTTAGCGGCACTTTTGGCTTACCTGTAAACACTATTTTAACGGGGATTCTTTGCGTAACCTTAACCCAGTTGCCCGATGCATTTTCCGGGGGGAACAAAGAAAACACCTCTCCCGTGCCGTATTGTATGTTATCAACCTTACCTTTAAGCGATACATCCGGGTATGCATCTATGGTTATTTCAACTCTCTGACCGGGTTTTATTTTGTTTATTTGAGATTCTTTGTAGTTTGCAACTATCCAAGCCCCCTTATCGGGTACAACAGCACAAATGGGAGACTGAGGAGCTGCAAAATTGCCTACTTCAACGCCTTTTTTTGTAACAAACCCCGAGTATGGCGCTTTGATTTTTGTGTATGATAAATTCAAATTCGCAGCGTCCAAGGATGCTTGCGCAGCCTTTAGAGCCTTCTTTGCGCTCTTTAAAGCCGCAACGGCTTGCGCCAAAGCACTTTTTTTAGCCTGAACCTCAAAAGCCAAAACCTTATAGTTTGTCAAATACACTTCATACTTATCTTTTGATATTGTCTTTGCTTTGAACAATTTTTTGGCTCTGTTAAAATCCCACTGTGCTTTGCTCAATCTGGAACTTGTCAGCTTTATTTGAGATTTGATTGACTCAATTGCAGCCAGAGCTTCATTTAACTTAGCCTTATAGAGTTCGACCTGAGCCTGAGCCTGAGCAAGCTTAATCTTATAGGGTTTCGGGTCTATCTCAGCCATAACATAACCTTTTTTTACATACTGATTATCGTTTATGAAAACGCTTTTGATTGTTCCTGTAATCCTCGGATGCACCCAATATATATCGTTGGTTATATAGGCATCGTCGGTAAATATGTGTGTTTTTTTGTATTGAATAAACAGATAAGCCGATACAGCCAATACTATTAAAACAATGAACAGAATTACCTTTTTCTTTGCAGCATTATTATTTTTCTTGTTATCCATCTTCCACACTCCTATTTACACATTCATCGGCATTATCAGCCATTGTTTTTATAATCTCGTATATTTTTTGCCTGTCTCTGTCCTCAACATCACTCAATAAAATATCGTCCCAACTAAAAGCCAGCTTTCTCATCTGTTTTCTTAATTCAACGGCTTTTTCGGTCGGATACAGCTTGTGGGAACGTCTGTCTTTGTTATACACCTTTTTTATCACATAGCCCTTTTGTTCCAGAGATTTAACCGCTTTTGCCGTTGTACTCTTGTTTATTTTCAAGTAGTGCGAAAGTTCCTCCTGCGTTATGCCGCTTCTATCAACAATAACTATAAAAAAAGACAGCTCTCCTCCTGTTATATCAAACCCCTTTAGTTTTTTATTGGCATACATCAAAGAATACCTGTAAATTATGGAAATCCATTTAATCAACGGCTCTTTATTCATAAAACCTCCCAATCGAGCATTTAATATCAAAAAATAGTTTCAAATGCAACTATTTAGAGACATAAATAACGACCGGAATAAATAAACTAAAGGAGATAAAGAAAACCGCATCTTTTGAGCTATAGAAAGGCGATAGTCAAAAGATGCGGCAGATAGGCAGGATAATAATGTGTGATACGTCAACCGACGCAATGTAATTATACTAAAAAGAACTCTTTTGTCAAGGACAAAAAATATTTCTTGACATTGACAAAGTTATATATACAATATATCAAATTTTTTAGGAGGGTAAGTTATGGAAAAAGTTAAAAGACTGTTGGAGCACACGCCTTTGAAGGCAACCCCCCAAAGATTGGCAATCTTAAACGAGATAGCCAGTATGGGACATGCGGATTTGGAAACAATTCACAATAATCTCTCCAAAAATTTTCCTTCTATGTCGTTGGCAACAATCTACAAGAATCTCCACACACTCAAAGAGTTCGGCGTTATTAAAGAGCTGAATATAGATAACACGAAGAACAAATACGAGATTGCAGCTCAACCGAAACACCACCACCTCGTTTGTAAGGTGTGCGGAGAGGTTACAGACGTATTTTTGGATATCAGCACGATAGGTCCTCAGCTCAAAGACGTAGAGGGCTTTGATGTTGATTATTGTGAAGTGTATTGCTACGGCACTTGCAGCAACTGCAAAAACAAAAGTGCGGGGTAATTCAGAGGTTTAGCTTCTCTTTTAAGTAAGACGCCGTGTATGAGCTAAACTTCGTTGCCGCATCAACAGGAGAACCGTAGGCTACTATTTTACCGCCTTTGTCTCCGCTGTCGGGACCTATGTCTATAATGTAGTCGGCACTTTTCATAATATCTAAATTGTGTTCGATTACTATGACGCTGTTGCCGTTTTGCACAAGCCGTCTCAAAACGTGGATGAGTTTCTTGATATCGTCCATATGTAGTCCGACAGACGGCTCGTCCAAAAGGTACAGCGTGTGCCCGATTGGCGGAGATATAAGGTATTTTGCAATTTTTATTCTTTGAGCTTCCCCGCCTGAGAGCGTTGTTGCATTTTGACCAAGCTGCAGATACCCCAAGCCCACGTCTCTGATAATTCCCAACTTATGTTTTATTTTTGGTATGTTTTCAAAAAAGTCGTAAGCCTGGTTTATAGTCATCTGCAAAACGTCGAAAATGTTTTTTTCTTTATATTTAACACTTAAAGTTGCCTCATTATATCTTTTGCCGTCACACAAATCGCACTTCACATAAACATCGGGGAGAAACTGCATCTCTATCTTTCTATACCCCTCTCCTTTACATCTCTCGCACCTTCCGCCTCTTACATTAAAGCTGAATCGAGATGCCGTAAAGCCCTGCATCTTTGCGCTTTGGGTTTGAGCAAAAATATCCCTTATGTCGTTGAAAACCGATGTATATGTAGCCGGATTGCTTCTCGGTGTTCTGCCTATGGGTGTCTGGTCTATGCTTATTATCTTGTCTATTTTATCAAGGTTCACAATCTCCGCACACAAATCACTTCTTTTGTTCAAAAGAAAAGCCGCTTTGGCATATTCATAAAAACAGTCGAAAATCAGACTGCTTTTTCCGCTTCCCGAAACCCCCGTTACGCAAACAAAAGAATTCATTGGTATATCAACATCGATATTGTCTATATTGTGTATGTGTGCCTTTTTTATCTTTAAAAAAGTTGTGGGTTTAACAAAATTTTCAGGGGCTTTTATTGATAACTTGCCGGATAGATACTTACCGGTAAGCGAGTTGTTATCTTCTTTTATTTCAGCGGGGCTTCCCGTTGCCACAACTCTGCCGCCGTTAATTCCAGCCTGCGGTCCCATATCTATAACATAGTCGGAGTTTTCTATTATGTTTTCATCGTGTTCGACAACCACAACAGTATTGTCGTTATCTCTCAACTTTTTAAGCGTATTTATCAATCTGTCCGTATCTTTAGGATGTAAACCGATAGAGGGTTCATCAAGAACATACACTATGCCGCTCAAACCGCTGCCCGCCTGTGTTGCAAGACGTATTCTCTGACTCTCACCCCCCGAAAGCGTTGTTGCACTCCTATCAAGCGTTAAGTAATCAAGCCCCACATCAAGCAAGAACTCTATTCTTGTTTTTATCTCCTTCAAAACCCGCCCTGCTATCTTTTTTTGATTATCATCAAGGCTCTTTTCCACATCAATAAAATATTGGTGCAGGTCTCTGATTTTCATTCTCGTAGCTTCAATTATATTTTTCCCTTTAATCTTAACCGAAAGACTCTCTTGATTTAACCTGTATCCGTGGCACAAGGGGCACTCCATATTTTTCATCAATCCCATAATGTCCTTTTTAACCTTGATGCTGTCCGTTTCCGCAAACTGCTGTGAAATCAACGATATAACGCCGCTCCATCTTTTTCGTATCTTGTTTGACCTGTTAATCGAAAATTCTATTATCTCATCCTTTTTGCCAAATAAAATTATATCCCTGTCCCGTTCGCTCAGCTCGTTAAACGGCGTATATATGTCTATTTTAAGCTGGTTACAGGCTTGAATCAAAAAAGCCTCATAG
>WGCD01000081.1 GCA_015493995.1 Desulfurellaceae bacterium | reverse complement strand
TTTCTATTCTCATACTTCCCCCTTAATATTTATATTTATGTTAAGAATTTGACCGAAAATATTTTACAACAATGTATAGTCAGAAATCAATATTTATACTATTTGAATTTAGAGTGTTTATTAAGCTTTAAACTATCTGTTCTTCTTCCAACTGTTCCAAAGCAAAAAGCAGTGTTTTTTTCACATCTTCTTTATCTGTCGCATTAATTTTTATTATGGGAACGGAGTTAGGAACCTCACTCAAAAGAGAGTTTATCTCATCGTCAGACAACTTTTCAGGTTTGTCAATCTTTGTTAAAGCCACGACAGCAGGCAGCTTTTTCAGTTTATAAAAATCGTGATAGTATTTGTTTATCTCTTTTATTGATTCCCTGTCTGTTATATCTCCCAATATAATTAAGGCTATGGCATTTTTCAATAAAATAGGGTAGATAAAGTTGAAACGCTCCTGCCCGGGCGTCGCATATATGTGTAAAACCAGGTCGTTATCTATTGTTAACCTCCCAAAATCCATAGCAACCGTTGTCAATGCCTTTATGTCTCTCATTTCCTTTTCACTAACCGGCTTATCAGTTGTTATAGGCGCTATCTCACTGATTTGTTTTATGAATTCTGTTTTCCCCGCATTAAAGCTCCCCGTTATAATTATCTTAAAAACAGCCACTACAATCCCCTTATCTTATCTATAATTTTTTTCAAAAAGCTCTTTTTTATCTTAACATCAAACTGTGTGTTTACAGTTGAACCTTCTTTGCTCAACTCTATTATTCCAAGTATATACATAGCTACCAGGGCTCTCACTTTACTGAGGTCATACTTGTTTTCTTTTAAAATCTCTTCAAAAGTTATGTCTTCGCTTTTAGATTCCAGCCACTTTATATCGAAGTTATTTTTTATAAAACTACACTGCTCCAAAATATAGCTCGGCGCTTTAACCTCAATGGTTTTATCTATAGACGGCACAAAGGACAACAGCTTGTCTTTATCGTATATTCTCTCCAAAGATTTATAGATAAACTCTTTAAAATTAATTTTAAACACATTATTTCCAAGCTGCAAAGATAAAAACTCCGGTATCTTCAAATCTTCTTTAACAGCTTCTATGCTATCCAAAGTAAACGTTCCGTACGGGTCTTGAAAGTCTGAAAAAAGAACATATATTTCTCCGCTCATAACAAAACCAATCATTCTTTTGTTATTCGCTCTTATTTCAAACTTTTGATTCCCCTTCATATTTTTGAAGAATTCACTCGGCGTGGTTTGGGAAAACTCATCCGACTTGATAAAATTGTCCACAATCTGTTTACTGCCGTATAGTATTTGCTTTATCTTTTTATTTTCATCTATTAACGATATGGATTTAAGCAGTTCCTGATGAAACGTCGGGTGTTTAATTGTTGTTATATAGTCAGCTTTGTATATCATATCGCCGGGTTCTCTGACTACTATTATATGAGGCTTGGGTTTCAGCGCTTTTTCGTAAATAATATCGGCAAGCCTGCTTTTAACTATCGTGCTTTCGTTTTTACCTATAACAACAATATAAAAAACCTGTTTTGTTACATTCTCTATAGCCTCTTTAGGCGTTTTTACGGCTTGAACTTCGTAGTCAATCTCTTTAAAAATGAGTTTTAAGATATTTACAAGCAGTTCGTCGTCCATTACAAAAAGAGCCGTTTTTTCCATACACAATCCTTTTTTTCAGCTTGATATTGCAGTATATATTTTTTTTATTTCATAAGTCAAGCGCATTGTTATTTTTTTCTAAAGAACTTTACTTATTAACTTATAAGATGCCGCAATGCAGTCATTTAAACTAACTCCATAAAACGCATTACCTGTTATAAAAACACCTCTGTTTTTTCTTTCAAACTCCTTTATGCTGTCTATTATTTTTTTATGATTCAATCCGTATTGAGGTATGGCAAATGTATGTCTTTTTAAATGAGAATATGCAAATACGTTGAAAATAGAGGCGCTGCGCTGAAGTTCTTGAACGGCAACACCATAAATATCTTTTTTAAATGCGCTCTGCTTCTTTATTGCGCCACCAATCATCAACCTGACCAAGACCTTACTCTCAGGCGCCCTGAAATCAAATATACTTGAATCAAACAAAACACCGATGACATCCTGTATGTCGCTCAAGTTAAAAAGATATCCAAAGGAATTTACAATATCGGGCATATTTTTCTTATCGAACCCAAAGCTCACCACGCTTAACGGGGCATACTCAAGCATATTCAAGGTTGATGCAAACTCGTAATCAAATTTCTCTACTATTTTTGCAAGAGCGTATGCAGGCACAGCAAAAACAACATAATCGGCATATATACTGTCTCTTTTTGTATCTATCCTGTACCCTTTTTCTTGTATTGCAATATTTACAACCTCACCCTCCAAACGGTCAATATTTCCTGCAAGATGGTTAACAAAGCTGCCTATGCCATCTTTAAAAGACATCAGCTTAGCCGAAAAAGGACCCGAAGCCGACGATGCTTTTGCTTTTTTTTGCTTCATCATTGAAACCAAACCTTTTATCAGGGAGCCGTATTGCCGCTCTATATCTTTTATCTTCTTAAACGTTGCATCCATGCTCATATATTTAGGATTTCCGGCATAAACGCCGCACGCCATAGGCCCTATCAACTTATCAAGCATTTCTTTACCGAGCCTTCTTTTGACAAACTGCTCAAGAGTTTCATCTTGCATATAC
>WGCD01000080.1 GCA_015493995.1 Desulfurellaceae bacterium | reverse complement strand
CTATTATATCGTCGTCATACATTCTTCTCTTTAGCCTGAAGTATCTTCGAGTCTATAAATTGCTGCAGTATGGTCAAAATATTGTTTGTTGTCCAGTAGATAACCAATCCCGAAGGGAAGCTCAAAAACATAACCGTAAAAATCAGCGGCATAAACATCATAATCTTTTGCTGCTTCGGGTCCATCGTCGAAGGAGTCAGTTTCTGCTGAACAAACATGGTAAGACCCATTATAATAGGCAAAATGTAATATGGGTCTTTCGTGCTCAAATCCGTAATCCAGAATGCAAACGGCGCACCCCTCAACTCAATGGCATTAAGCAAAACGTTATACAAAGCCAAAAATACGGGTATTTGAATAACAACAGGCAAACAGCCTCCGAAAGGGTTTACCTTATGTTTTTTATACAGTTCCATTGTTGCCTTGTTGAGCAAATCCGGTTTACCCTTATATTTCAGTTGGAGTTCCTTGAGTTTGGGCTGAAGTTTGGACATCTCTTTCATAGATTTATAAGATTTAAAACTTAGCGGATAAAATAGTATTCTTATGAAGAAAGTCAGAATAATAATTGCAATACCGTAATTTCCTACAATTGAATACAAAAAGTTTAAAACACTCAAGAGAGGCTTTCCTATAAATCCGAACATACCAAATCTTATAATCTTGCTCAATTTGTGGTCAACGACGGCAATGTCTTCCTTGCTTTTCGGTCCGCCGTAAATCTCAACAGCAGCGGGAGCATAGAGATTGGCATATATATAGTGCTTACCCTTTAGGTTTGTGTATCCCGCAATAAGCCTGTTACTTTCGGCGGGCAAAAAGGCGAAGCAGAAATATTTACTCTCAAGGGCTATCCAATTTATATCTTCGTCCGGCTTTATCTTCTCATCTTTTCTTATTTTCTTCTCTTTAACGAGGGCAACCGCGCCGAGGTGGGAATATTTGCTTTTCTCCAAATCGCCGAGGTTCGGTCCGGCATAAACACTAAACTCCTCCTTTAAGGGTTTGCCGTCTTTTAACACTTTTACGCTAAAATCTATGGCATAGTTATCGTTTGTAAAAATATATTTTTTTACAATTGTTATACCGTTAAGTGTTTTTGTTAGCGTAAGCGTTGTTTTCTCACCTTTTTTGTTTAAGACAATACTGTTTTTGTCAAACGTGTAAGGTGTGCCTTTTTCAACATTTTCAACCTGCTTATCCTTAAATACGGTTTCAAGCGTGTTGTATGCACCTGTGGACGCAACAAGCGTAACCGGTTTTTTGTCAAGATGATATTTTTTAAGCACAAACCTTTTGATAGCCCCGTTTTTGTTAGATATGCTAATTGTGTAGTAGTCAGTATTTACATCAACCAAACGCTCTTTTATCTGCTTCGGCGCAACGGTTGTGGTCACGGCATTGGTTGAGCCCGGAAGGGCGGTTTGCGCTTTTGTTTTAACAACTTGCGTTTGTTGAGCCCCTTTTTTAGGCGTTTGATTGGTGTGGCTCGGCAGATAGAAATAGCTATATACTGTAATTAAGAGCATTGTTATACCGATGGCAATTATTGCTCTTTTCTCATTACCTTCCATTTTTATTGCTCCTTTTTAGGTGAAATATAGGTTTATCCGGGGGGTCATATCCGCCAGCAGACCAAGGACCACACCGCAAAACCCTATAAACGGACATAATTGTCCCTTGAAACGGTCCGAATTTCTTTATCGCCTCAATGGAATAGTTCGAGCAGGTCGGATAAAACCTGCAACTTGGTCTATGAAGAGGCGATATATAGTATTGATAAAACTTAATGGCTTTTATAAGTGCGTTAGAAAAAAATTTTTTAACACTCATTCTGTTTTTTCAAAAACTTTTGAGCAAATTTAACAAAATCTCTGTTTAATTCAACAAAATCAGCACTCAATATACTTTTTCTTGCCACTATGACCATATAAATATCGTTTGGCAACAAATGCTGGTTTGTTCTTGCTATTTCTCGCATAAGTCTTTTTGCTCTGTTTCTGCTGTGGGCTTTGCCTACTTTTTTGC
Organism: Desulfurellaceae bacterium; assembly: GCA_015493995.1. Lineage (GTDB taxonomy): Bacteria > Campylobacterota_A > Desulfurellia > Desulfurellales > Hippeaceae > S144-51. The sequence continues at coordinate 8,897 of WGCD01000080.1, read as the reverse complement.
TCGCCACAAAGCCTATTTTCAATCTGTCCTGACCGGGCAATACAAATACAACAAAAAAACGCCCTACAAATTTATCTGCGTTATCATAAATATCTCTAAACTCCTTAGATGCAGGTGCACAATATAGAGGCTTTAAACCGCTAATCTTTTCCTTCCCTTTTGTCTTCTTCTTGACAAAACGGCTCTGCCGGCTTTTGTTTTCATCCTTGCTCTGAAGCCGTGCGTCCTCTTTCTTCTTGTATTGTGCGGCTGGTACGTTCTTTTCATTTTTCCTGCTACCTCCAAAATTCTTTTTCAAGCCAAAGAAGTATACTAAAAAAATTCTAAAATTCAATCTTTTTAGGCATTTTTCAAAAAATACCTCTCTCTTTTCCATTACAAAACATCCAAATAATAAACAGACCCAGGACAAACTTATTTCGCACCTTTTTATGTCGGCGTTCTAAAACAAGCTGCAAATTTCATTTACCTTGATAATCCGCCTTTCTGAATTGCAAAGACTCCTCTTTAATGTCTTCAAATCTCTTTATACACAAATCCACGCCATCGACGCAACCTTCACCAACAAGAATCGTAAAAAAACCTAAAGTTTTTGCTGTTTTCAGATTGACCTCCCAATCGTCTATCATTGCATATTTGTCGGCTTTTGTCTTATTGATAATCTTCTCATAGGCATATCTGTTGGGCTTTCCTCTAAAATCGGCACTGATTATATCAAAAATATCGACGAATAATTCTATAATGCCCAATGCCTCCAACACCCTGACGGCGTGCTTTTTCGGTGCATTGGTAAAGGCTATCTTTACGGCTTTTATGCTATTTATTTTGTTAAACAGCAAAGGATTGGGCTTTATTAAAGACTCTATATCTATATCGTGAACATAGTCCAAAAAGCGGTACGGGTCAATATGGTAGTGCTTAATCAAACCCGACATTGTAGTTCCGTATTTGTTCCAATAAAACTTTCTTAATTTATCAATCTGTTCATCACTCATTCCGAGCAAATTCTTCATATATTGGTTTATCCTCATATCTATGGCGTCAAAAACACCGAGATGTTTCGGATAAACGGTATTGTCAACATCTATCAAAAAAAGATTCATAAAAAACGGCTCCAAAAAAATGGCGGAGAGGACAGGATTCGAACCTGCGGTGCGCAGATGCGCACAGTTGATTTCGAGTCAACCGCCTTCAACCGCTCGGCCACCTCTCCGCCTGAAAGTCTATCAAAGTTGTCTCTAAAGGTCAAAGCTATTGTATTTATCAGTATAAAATTTTATAGTTACTCCTATGAAAAACAGGAAATTGATAGCCCTATCTTTTACTCTTTCTCTTTTATTTCATCTTCTTTTGTTTCTTGTGTTAAAGGATGTCATTTTAAAAAAATACCTGACCGCACTGCCCAAATTCCCAAAGCACTACTTTGTTGACATAGTGACACTGCCAAAACCACACAAAGAAAAAACAGAGGTTAGAAAGGAAAAACACAAAATAGCGGCAAACATACAAAAAAAGGGTGTGGCAAAAAAATACAACAAACAGGAAAAAATACCTAAAAAAACAATAAAAGCCACACCAAAAATCATTGCCGGACTAAAAGAAATTCAAAAACAAAAACCCATAGTCATTGCAAAAGCTCCCAAGCATAAACCCGCCCGCAAACAGTACACTAAAAAACGTTCCGCCGCGACCAAACAAACAAAAAAACCCATAAAGCGAAAGTTTAGAAAAAAAGCAAAAACCATTAAAATTTCAGGGGGATTTTACAACCCAAACGCCGTTTTATCCAACAAAACCAACAAAGGGTTTACTTCCGGGACATCCAAAGAGTATCAATATAAAAACGCTAAAAGGGAAGCAACGGTTAGCCTCGGAACGCAATCTTTAAAATACGCCTCATATATGCAGCATATAAAAGATGCCATACAAAACGTCTGGATCTATCCGCAGGAAGCCCAAATGGAAGGAGAGCAGGGAAGGCTGCTTATTTTGTTTAGCATAAACAAAAGCGGCAAGGTTGTAAAAGTATCTCTTTTGCGCTCAAGCGGCTATCCTTTATTGGACAATGCAGCCGTTGAAGCCGTCAAAGATGCCTCTCCGTTTCCCCCTTTACCGAAAAGGTTCGGCATTGACAAGTTGAATATCTACGCAACATTCCAATACAGTTTAAACTTCTACTACGTGGAGTGATTCATCGAGCCCTGCTTTGATAGTTTGTCGGCTTCGTCATTTTTACTGCGAGGTATATGCTCTATTGAGAAGTAATTAAAGCGCTTTATGAACGACTCAAGCTGTTTCAACAGCTTTTTTAACTTGTCATTTTTGACGGAGTACTCTCCTTTAACCTGCTTAACCATAAGCTCCGAATCGCTGTAAACCTTTACATTTTTAACACCGAGTTGTTCCAACCTCTTCAAACCCTCTATCAATGCCGTATATTCGGCAATATTGTTTGTTGCAATGCCTATATATTTTGATTGCTCTTCAATTAAAAAACCGTCTTTTTTTATAACGTATCCTATGCCGGAATGTCCGGGGTTGCCTTTGGAAGCGCCGTCGGTATAAAGCTCATACAAATCGCTTTGTGCCTTATTATCTCTACATTTATCAAACACGCAGTCAAAATGAGCCTGCACCTCTTCTTTATTTAAAAAAGGGTGCTTTGTAAGCAGGGAATCAAAGTCTATTTCATTCAAAAGCAGCCTAAAAAACTCAACTGTCGTCATCAGCCTCTTCTTCTTTGTAGAGCATTCTTCCACAGTTAGGGCAATACACCAGCTCGTCCGTATCCTCAATAAGTGTTAATATCTGCGGCGTCAGCTTCATAAAACAACCGTAGCAGGCATCCTGCCTAACGGGGACTATGCTTGTTCCTTTTGTCCATCTGTTCAACTTCTCATATTTTTTAAGCAGTTCTTTGTCTATATCTCCGAGCAGCTCCTCTTTATGCTTCTTAATTTCCTCTATTTCAAGGGTAATTTCTTTTCTGCGCTCATCAAATTTTGCCTTATGTTCTTTAAGCGTTTTCTGGAGTTGTATATACCTGTCCTCCAACTCCTTTATATCCTTCTCTTTTGCGTCTATATCCTCTTCGAGAGAGATTATCTTTTCCTCAAGCACGTTTTTGTTGGTTTTTGCTATATCTATTTCTATATTAACAGCATTTGCCTGTTTTTCTGTCGTTGTTGAATTGAGCTTCACCTCGAGCTTTTTCAAATTCTCAAGCGTATCGGTTAACAAACCTTCCTTAAAGAGTTTATCCTTTTCTATCTCCTCTTTCTCTTCCTGCGCTGCTTTTAGCTGAGCCTGCTTGGTTGCTATAACCTCAAGAATCTTTTGTTCTTTCTGCTCAATTTTGTCCATCTCCTCTTCAAGTCTTGCAATATTTCTGTCTAAACTCTGCACCTTTAAAAGATTCTTCAAATCACGATTCAAACTTCACCTCCTATTTGTATGACCATGCCTCACGGTCTTTATCGCTAATGACAACCCTTAATCCATCCAATTTACCCATCAATGCACTTTTGAGTATATCCTTGGCATACTTCTCCGTATGAAAGTGGGTGGCATCGATTATATTAATACCGCTATTTTTAGCAAAAAACGCTGTGTGGTGTTTTAAATCTCCTGTTATAAACACATCGTAATCAACATCTTCGATTTCATAAATCATATCGGCGCAGCTTCCGCTGCAAACAGCAACCTTTTTTATATCGCTATCACTGCCCTTAACATACTTTATACAATTAACCTCAAGTTTTTCTTTTATATACAAAACAGTTTCTTCAAGATTCATTTTATTAGGCAAAACTCCAACCCTCAAAGGGGGATGATGTTCTATAATTTCAACATTTTCAAGCTCCAAAATATCGCACAAAAAATCGTTCAGACCGCCCTTTGCAATGTCAAGATTAGTATGAAACGCATAAATTCCGATACCTTTTTTTATTGCTTCAAATATTGCATTGTAGGGATAAATCTTTTTATAGAGTTTTTTGGTTGCAGAAAAAATCAACGGGTGGTGGGCTATTATAAGGTTACAATCCTTCGAGATTGCCTCTTTTACCGTATCCAGACCCACATCAAGTGACAGCAGAACACCTTTTATGGATTTATCGTCGGGAGAAATTTGAAGGCCTGAGTTATCCCAGCCTTCCTGAAGGGATAAGGGAAAATATGCTTCAAGAACCTCAACTACTTTGCTAACATCCATTAATAAAAAATTTGGTGGGCCCACCAGGACTCGAACCTGGGACCAACCGGTTATGAGCCGGTGGCTCTAGCCAACTGAGCTATGGGCCCATCTTTAAAACTAAAAGCAAAACAAATATACAAATTATTCAAACGTTGTCAAGCACAATCAGTCTAAAAAAACGCTTTTTGCGTTATAGTATGCCCTCTCAAAAAGAAACGATTCTTCCTTATGTATGAGATTTGCAAGCTCTTCGGCAACATATTTTATATACAAAGGCTCGTTTCTTTTGCCGCGCTTGGGCACCGGAGCAAGATAAGGAGCATCCGTTTCAAAAACAATAAACTCTATCGGAATTTTATCTATCGTCTGCCTGAGCAGTGATTTTTTAAAGGTCAACACTCCTCCGATACCAAAGTACAACCCAAGCTTTAAACCGACATCCAGCAGCTTCTCTTCTCCCGAAAAGCAGTGTATTACGCCCTTGAGTCCTTTTTTTGACAACAGCATATCCGCCATGTCATCTGTTGCATCCCTGGAGTGGATGGAAACCGGTGCATTGTTTTCAATGGCTATATCCAAAAAATTTGAAAAAATCTCTTTTTGTATATCTTTAGCAGAGTGTTCGTAGTAGTAATCCAAGCCTATTTCTCCTATGCCCACGCACAACGGGTGCTTAAGTTCTTCTGCAGCTTTGTCGTATGTATCGTTATTGCAGGTTTTTGCCTCATGGGGATGCACACCGACAAGATATCTTAAAATAGAGCTGTGCTCTTCGCAAAGTTTCCTGTCTTTTGAAAAATCCCCTTGTCTTGTTGAGGGTATTATAATATTTTCCACACCACCCTCAATTGAGTGTTTGATAACCTCTTGTCTGTCACTGTCAAACTCCTCCATATCAAGATGACAGTGCGTATCTATTATCCTAATCGACATATCTTAACTCTTTCAAACACCTGTTTCTTATGTCCTTAACAGAAGCGGCGCTTCCAATAACTTTACCGTTTTTGAGGACATACTCCAAAATATCCTCCATAGTGCCTCCGCAACTGCACTGTTTGGATGATGCCGTAAACGGCACAACCTCGCTCGTAAAGCATTTTTCGCATCTAAACAAACTCTTGGAGCCGGAGGTTTTTCCTTTTTTTGCAACCGGTTTTGAGTCGATTTCAACAATATCCATAGAAAAGTCTATTGTTGTGGCACTGCTGACGCTTGTTCCCACACCGAACCCATCGGCAATATCAACAATCTCCCTGACACTCTCTTCGTTTAAGCCTCCGCTTACAAACAATTGAACGCTGTTGAAGCCCCTTAAATCCAACTCCCATCTGATTTCCTGCAAAATTTTTCTCATACTGCCTCTCCTTGAGGAAGGAGTATCAAGCCTTATGCCGTTCAATTTCTTACCGAGCTCTTCGGCAACCCTGACGGATTCAAACTTTTCATCGCCAAAGGTATCAATCAGAACAACCCTCGGAACATCGGGGTTAATAACTTCATTGAAATACTTAGCAGCCTCAAGCGTATCTCCGGCTAATAATATCAATGAGTGAGGCATAGTGCCTGAGGGTTCAATGCCCAACAATTCTCCTGCTGCAACAGTCGAAAATCCGTCACATCCACCGATATAGGCAGCCCTTTCTATAGCCGGAGCAACAGCAGGATGCATTCTCCTTGCCCCGAAAGACAAAACCGGTTTATTGTTGGCTATCTTTTTTATCCTGGCAGCCTTTGTTGCCACCCCCGATTCTTGGGATAGAAAACCCAAAATAGCCGTCTCCAACAAGGCAAATTCCGAATACATGCCTTCTATCTCAATCACCGGGTCATTTTCTTTAAAAATAGTGCCCTCTTGAATGGCTCTAACGCTTACATTTTTATTCTTTAAAAGCTCTAAAACCTCTTCAAGACCGCAAAACACAGCCCAGTCATACTTCTCGGGCAGTCCCTTTACACACACCTCGACTTTAACAGTCTTATCTATACCCTTGTTTTCTATAATTTCCAAAGCCCTTTTGAAATAAACGTCTGTGACTCTACCGCTTTTTATCTGCTCTTCGGATGCTGTAAACATCAAAACATCTCCTTATTCAACAAGTTTTACATTGAGCACATTTTTAAAGTGGTCGATGGCACACTGTCTTGAGTTTTCACTTAAAGAAGATATGCAGTTTAGAGGAATTTCCACATCATATCCTCTCAAAACAGCGCTTGATGCCGTATGGAGTATGCAGATATTAGACACACAACCCGTTATAATCAGCTTATCGACGCCCAAGTTTCTCAAAAGCTCATTCAAAGCGGTGTTGTAAAATCCGTCGTATGTTGTTTTTTCAACTATAAAATCACCCTGCTGAGGCTTTAACTCGTCCACCACTTGAGCGCCTTTTGTTCCTTTAACGCAGTGTTTGGGCCATATAGCAAACTCTTTATCGTCCTGCGCGTGGGCATCACAAACATAGACAATAGGAATCCCGCTCTTTCTCTTTTCTTCAATTTGTTTGCGTATGTTGGGTATAATAACTTTATTTTCCTCGACCCTTAGCGGTGCATCGTCAAGCGTGAAGTCGTTAAGCATATCAACAACCAAAACGGCACAACCCATAAACCACCTCTTTCTTTTGGAAAAAAGATGTTACTCATTTTTTTCAAAATGTCAAAAACGTTTATATTTCTAAGGATTTTAAGGCTTCGGAGTGCTGCTCTATCTTATACTTTAATAGTCCGTTAACCGCATCTATAAAACACTGTAAAGCCGCCTTATTCTGGATGTAGTAACGCATAAAACTTCCCTCCTTTTTCAGGGCTATAACGCCCTCTTTTTGCAAAATGGAGAGATGTTTAGATATTGTAGATTGATTTTGTTTAAAGTGACGGGCAATATGGTTAACGCATCTGGGCTCTTTTACCTCCATAAGGTACTCGCAGATTGCCAGGCGCAAAGGGTTTGCAAGCGCCTTGACAATCTGCACCTTAAATTCAAATACCGTAAGTTCGCTCATAGCATTTACAGTTTAATGCCAAATAGCCCTAATGTCAATTTAATGGCTATAATAAGGAGAATGACAACATAAATGCGTTTAATGAGCTTCGGTTTTGCCTTCTTAACAGTAAAACGGGCTCCAAGCTGAGAACCCAACAAAACAGCAACAACCAACACGGCTGTTAGAATCGGGTCAAAATGCCCCTCGGCAACATGTCCCAAAAATCCGCTTGCCGATGAAAATGTCACAACATACGCTGTTGTTGCCGCCGCCCGCTTTGCCGAATATCCCATACTCATCAAAATAGGTGCAGCCAGAAATCCGCCGCCTATTCCAAGCATTCCGCCGACAAAGCCAATCAAAGCTCCTGCGGCACCGCCGTATATAAGCCTTTTTTTGAACTCTATCAAATTATCTTGATCGGGGGCTTTTGAGGATATAAAAACCTTAACGGCAGCAGCAAGCACAGCTATAATAAACAAAATCAACACGGTTTTTGTGGGCATAAATTGCACCGTATATGCGCCAATCGGGGCAAAGACAATCGCAGATAAAGCAAAGGGCAAAGCCCCTTTGTAGTCAATCAACTTTGCCTTGTGGTAAGGTATCATAGCAAGACCGGTATTGAGCCCGTTTAGAAGCAAACCGAGAGGAATGGCAACACTCTTAAAATCCAGTCCGAGCCATTTCATAACCGGAACATACACCATTCCTCCGCCAAGCCCGAGCATAGCAAACAGAAAGGATGCGCCCCATATGATTGCAAACGTCAAACCCAAGAGAGAGGCTGTCATCGTTTAACTCCTTATTTGATGTTTTTGTGAACAGCGCAATCCAAACAAACTTTTTTACCGTTTTCCACCTTTAAGTAGTTTTCTGCAACCGCATCACCGCAAACTTCGCAGAAAGACAAATTGAAGCAGGAGGGTGTTTTGTCAAGTTCATAATCAAAAGGACCTTTAATATTTACTATTTCTTCAGGTTTTTTTGAAAATAAACCCAAGAAAGCAGGTACGCTGACCTCAGGATCAACCTCTGCCGGCGGAACACCGTTTATTCTGTATTTGGTAATAAAGGGTGCATCAAACGCTGCCTGCATAATTTCCGGCTTTACGGTAACAGTAACGGCTTTTGATGTTTTCTTATCAACAAGCGTTGCAGACCATTTACCTTTAGGCTCTTTGTTCATTACACCCTTACCAAATGTACATCCCGTTGCAAATTGAAAACCGTCAGCGAAACATCCACCTGCATGATGGTCACCCACATGAACAATGGCTATCTTATCCATACTCAATTCCCTTGTGACACCGAGGGCTTTCATAGCAGCCAACCCTGCAAGATACCCCATGGGCATACCACCGCAAAAATGACCGTGAATGTTTAAAGCACTATAGAGATACTCCTTCTCATTCTCATCCAGACTTGTGATGCTATCAACTATCTCTCTGTGTTTTTTAAACATATCCAACATAAAACACCTCCAAAATTCTTTAATCTTGATTTAAGTATATTCCAATATTGGAATATGTCAAGTATATTTTATCGTATGTTGAGAGTTTTTAAAGTTATATTTAATGTACAAGCCATTTTTATGCTCTTCATTCCAAAGTCGGCGTATTCAAATAAACGATAGTTTCAAAAAATGTTTTTTCGCATTAACAATGAAAAAATCTATTGTGAATAAAAAGTAAATAATTTTATTTATAATGAACGCC
>WGCD01000079.1 GCA_015493995.1 Desulfurellaceae bacterium | reverse complement strand
ATAGGCAATTCTACCGTTTTCTTTTAGTTGATAAATTGATTTTAAAAGAAAAAGCGTATAAATATTTGTAAATCCCGTTAATTGGAAATTAAGCCTTTTACTGATTTCATTTAAGGTTTTCCTTCTTTCATAGTCGTGAAATCTTAGATAGGGAGGATTGCAAATAATCCTATCATATTTGTTATTCCAATCATTAAACAAATAATCTTCAAGATGTAATTTGACGTTATTATTGTTCACAAAATTATTTTTTGCGGTGTTGTATATAATTTTATCAACATCAAATCCCGTTATATGAATGTTTGGTTTCTTCTTTAAAATTATTCTACTGAAAACGCCGAGTCCGAAGGCTGGCTCTAATAATGTTAAAAAATTATTGTCCTGCAGTATCCAATCGCACATTATTTCGGCAATAATTTCGGGTGTAAAAAATTGTGCAAATTTTTTGCGATGATTTTTTGTGGTAATTTTAATATATTCTTTTTCTAAAATCATACTAAAAATCTCTAATGTTTAGGAGATGTTTTAAATTCTCTATGTCCAAATATGCTGTTCCTCCTTCAAATGTTACATAAAACAGCAGTCTTCCTCGACCCATCTCTTTACGTACGCCTTTATGTGTAGGTTCGATAATTTTATATGCCACTGGTACAGTTTTTCGAGTGTTAATTTTTATAGTAGTTTTATTTTGATTTTTTACATCTTGGCTAATTTCATAATACTCACCCTCTTTATCGGGTTCTGTCAATAACGTAAGAATATTTTTGAACGATATACCAAAAGATTTATCAAAGAACACTTGAAAATAGTAATGAGGTACGTTAAATTTTTCTATCCATTTATAAACCACTTTTATATCTTCAACTTTTGGTGTAATGCTTAAATAATCTCTTTTTTGAATAACATTAATGTGATCTTTCAGTTCCTTAAAGAGCGACGATAAATTTTGTAATCTCTCTGTTGCTTTCCAACTTGGTTTTCTAAAACTTATGATATGAACATTTTCTTCGTTGATGCTTTCTAATAATTCAATGTATTTTTCGTTTTTTTGTTTTAACAAATCTTCGTAGTCAGACAATATTTGACTTTTTATTTCAAATGCTTTTTCCAGATGAAATCTTGACCGTCTTTTCATTTCTTGTTCATATTTATCAATTAAAAATGCACTTGACCTAATTTCCAGTCCGGCAACTGCCTTTTTTACATAATCGTCAATTATGCTATGATTAATTTTGCTTATATCAAGTCCTATTGAACTATCAAAGTCTTCTTTTTTGAAAATTAACAAATCGGGTCTTTTGCCAATTGTGTCTAATTCATCCTGAAACTCATTGTAAAATTTATTAAAACCTTCATCTCCTGCAATAAGGTCATCTGATTTGCCATATCTTACTGCAACATAATTTTTTGATGTCTCGTTTATAGCTCTAAAAATTAAATCTTCTGCCCAGTCACCCTGTTCTTTGTTTGTTATAAAATTTGATGATGCTTGAGTAGGTGGCGAGGTTCTCTCTCTATCAATTGAAAAATCAACAATTGTAGTTGGAATCAATTTTGTTATATTTTTCAATTCTTCGAAGTATGTCATTATTTACCTCTTAATTCAGAAAGATAGTGCATTCTTATGTGTCTAAGTTTATTACGTGTGAAATGCATATTACATAAACCTAATAACGTTTACTCAACTAAATATGATGCATAAACACAAATGCTTACATTTTTTATCGTTTCCTTATGCTCCAAAACCACACTTCTAAAACCTCTAATTCCTTAACCACTCTGTTTCTTATTTTCTCTTCACGATTTTTATACACTCAAAAGCTATATCTGTCAAATAATTGGGGTTTTTCGCAGTTTCTAAAAATCGATTTATTATATTATAACGCCAGGTTTGGGTTATTCAAGCTTTGAAACAACGAAAGAATTATACCGATAGGTATTTCAACACAACTTCTGGTGATTTTTTTATCTCTTCGATTGTGCCCTTGTGCTTTATTCGTCCTTCTTCAATGATATAAGCGTAATCCGCAATGTGTTTTACAAAGTTTATGTTCTGGTCTGTCATAAGAATAGTAATGCCAACATCTTTAATCTTTTTTAAAGCCTCTGCGAGTGTTTGGACTATCAAAGGAGCCAATCCCTCGGTGGGTTCGTCTATTAAAATCAGTTTAGGATTTGCAGCCAGCGCTCTGCCTATGGAGAGCATTTTTTTCTCACCGCCCGACAGATGCCCGCCTTTTGAATTTTTGAGTTGTTCTAATTTTGGAAAGAGAGCATAAACAGCTTCTAAATCCCATGCTCCTTTTTGTTTTGAAAGGTGTGAGGCTAATAAAATATTTTCCTCAACCGTTAACGTTGGAAATATACCCAGATTATCGGGAACATAACTAACCCCGAATTTTGCTATCTCATACGGCTGTTTTTTATCTATACTTTCGCCTTTTAAGGTTATTGAGCCTGTTTTATTGCCGATTAACCCCATAATGCACTTGAGCGTTGTTGTTTTTCCCATCCCATTTCTTCCAACAAGTGCAGTTATTTGATTTTCTTTTGCTTCCAGGTTTATATCCCATAACGCGTGTGATTTGCCGTAATATGCATTTAAGTCTTTAATTTTAAGCAACGGTCATATCCTCGCCAAGATAAATCTTTTTAACCTCTGCGTTTTCTTTTATGGCTGAAGGTTTGTCGTCCGCTATAACACTTCCTCTGTTTAACACCACGATTCTTTTAGCCAAAGAAAACACAACATCCATATTGTGCTCAATTAAAACGACAGTAGTTCCGCCCTCTGCTATCGATTTGATTTTATCTATAATTAACCTTCTCTCATCCGGGCTCAAACCGGAAGTGGGCTCATCCAAAAAAAGCAGTTGAGGAGTTTTTGCAATTGATATGGTAATTTCTATAAGCCTTTGCTCACCGTGAGAGAGTTTTCCTACTTCCATATTCATCTTTTGAGTCATATTTATGCTGTTTATTATATCCGTAACTTTGATTTCTATGCTTGCTGGCAGCCTGTTTACAAAGAATTTTTTTCTCGGCATCTCCCAATAGAGCAGGGCAAGAAGAATGTTCTCCTTAACCGTCATATTGTTAAAGAGGCTGTTTATCTGAAAAGAACGATTCAACCCCTTTCTTATGCGGTATTGAATAGATTTTTTCTCAATCTTTTCACCTTTGAAAAATATATGACCGGAATCTGGTATCAAAAAGCCGGTGAGAATATTTATCAGAGTAGATTTTCCGGCACCGTTTGGTCCTATGATTGAAACAATTCCACCTTTGTCTATAGTAAAGTTTACGTTATTAACAGCTTTCAAATCCCCGAAGGTTTTACTCAATTTTTCAACGCGCAAAAGAGGTGAATTATCACTCATATTTAATCCTTTTTCCTAAATTGAGACTTTATAAAACCCATTATGCCGCCCCTCAATCCGAGTATAACAACAATAAATATCAATCCGTACCATAACTTCCATTCAGGCGATACGGTTTGCAGAAATGTAACAAGCGCAGTTAAAATCAATGCACCGATTATGGGACCGGAAAAACTTTCGATTCCCCCAAGCAGCACCGCAAATATAGGTAGTGCCGACTCGCTCCAGTGCGCCATAATAGGTGATGTGCTATTTTCCAAAAAAACATCTATATAACCTGCAAGTCCTGCAAAAACACCGCTTATCGCAAAAGCCAAAAACGAGTAAATTTTAGGTGAAAACCCGGCATAACGCATTCT
>WGCD01000078.1 GCA_015493995.1 Desulfurellaceae bacterium | reverse complement strand
CTTCAATGGTTACGACAAATGGCATTTTATACTTCTTTTTATCTTAAATATAATTACTACCAAAAAAAAAGTTTTGGCAATTGAGTCTGATACTAAATTTAAAAAGAGAAGAGACTTGCAGGGCTTTATAAAGAAGCTCTATTTAACACTCATATTTACCAACAGATATATTCTTGGATTCCCTGGAGGAAACTACACTCACAAAGAGCTTTTCAGGAACTATGGCATGAAAGAAGAGAATATTTTTCTGATGCCCATGATGGTCAATAACGAAAAATTTTTTTTAAAGGGAAAAGTAAAAAAAGATAAGCCTTTCACTTTTTTATTTGTAGGTAGATTAATACCGCGGAAGCATACAGAGTTTCTCATTCGTAGTTTTCTTGGGAACTTTAAAAACAATAAAGACATTCGACTCAAAATAGTAGGCGGCGGAGAACTTTTTGAGCCTTTGAAATCCAAATTCGGCCATCATGAAAATATTGAATTTACAGGCCCTAAATATGGATCTGACCTTGTCAAGGAGTATCATTCGTCCAACGTACTGGTGATACCCTCAGACAGAGAGCCATGGGGTCTTGTAGTCAACGAGGCCATGGCCGCCGGATTACCGGTCATAGCTTCCGATCAGGTTGGTGCGATTTTCGACTTGATTCTCGGGCAAGAGACCGGAATGGTTTTCAGTCTCGAAAAAGAGAACGACCTTGCAGACAAAATGAAAAAAATATACGAAGACCGTCCGCTTTACAAGAGGCTTGGCAATAACGCACAAAAGCTCATGAAAGAGTATTGGAACTATAACCTTTACAGAAGCTCCCTGCAAAAGGCGGTAAACAGAGCGAAACAGCTTTTAAGAAAATAAGGTTGAGAGATGAATATTAAACGCCTTGTAAAATACGGCTACCTTAAAACAGGTGCACTTCTTTATAAAAGCAGTGAGAGCAGAGTGATCTACTATCACGATATACATGATGAAAATAGTTTCACTCCCATGTCTACACCCATGGAACGCTTTAAAGAGCATATAAACCTCATTCAGGAAAACGGCTATAGTATCGTTCCTGAAATATCGAAAAAGAGTAATGAGATCGAGATAACGTTTGATGACGGCTTTCGTGGTCTTTTTGAAAATTTCGATTATTTCATAGATAAAAAACTGCCTGTTACCGTTTTTATCGTAACCGATTTCATTGGAGAAAAAAACTTTCTGACCCAAAATGAGCTGAAAGATATGCTCTCCACAGGATTGTTGCGAATAGGTTCACATACCAAAACGCATTCCGATCTGGACAAACTTTCCAAAAATGAGATCATAACCGAATTGAAAAGCTCGAAGGAGGCTCTCGAAGATATTTTCGGCATTAAGATAGATTCATTATGTTATCCCCGCGGAAGATTTACAGATACGGTTGTTGAAACCGCTAAAAACATCGGCTACAAAAAACAGTATTCCTGCCTTCCGGGAGGCTACTTCGAACCGTTTGAAGAGGGATTGATCAACCGATCACTTGTACAGGATACCACACCTCAAGAGTTCACACTGATTTTAAAAGGTGCGGACAGGATTTTTCATAAACGGTACCTGCAGCAACACTATCATAAAACGGGAGAGAAATCGAATTGATACCTTGGATCAATATCGCCAAGGGGATAGGTATACTCCTGATAGTATACGGCCACTCATATCCGCCGGAAATATTGTATCACTTCTTTTACTATTTTCATATTCCGCTTTTTTTCTTCATATCCGGATACCTTTTTAATAAAACCCAACCGGAGTTCAAGCAATTTTTCATCCATAAATTCAAAACATTGATGATCCCTTTTTATGTCTATGGATTCTTCATGACACTTCTGATTTTTATACTTCATTGGTATAGGGGTGATTTAAACCCGGAAATCGTAATTCATTATTTGTCCGGCTTGCTAAATGGACGTGAGAGGAATTTGGCAAATACAGATTTATGGTTTCTGCCTTCGCTTTTTTTAACAAGTATATCGGCCTATATCATACTTCAGAAAGCTCCCAGGAGCAGCCTTCTTTCAGGAATTGTTTTCATTGCCGTCATTTGGATGATATATTTGACTGACAGAAAAGGTAATTCCATCTATTCGATTACGACTGTACCGCCGGCACTATTCTTTTTCATAGCCGGTTATTATTATAGAAAACTCGACTTTTATATCGAAAAAACGGCATACAATATGGTCTATTTTCTATTCGTTGTTATAGTTTTTACAGTTTCATATAAATATTTCCATCAAACCGTCGACATAGGTGCCAACTATTTTGGCAGAAGTGTGATTTTGATGTTGATAAACGGTTTACTGGGGACTCTGCTTGTCATCTTCCTGTCACGTAAAATCGGTTCAAATGGACTACTGGAGTATTTTGGAAAAATTTCTCTATATATTTTTATTTTCCATCAGATATTTGTTCCTGTAACAGAGGCATTCAACCATCTGTTCGATCTGCAAAAACATTTTCTAATCATAGGAACTATCAAATTGCTTGGAAGTATACTTCTATATGAACTTATTGTAAAAGCTTTGAAAAAAAAGATTCCCTACTTGTAAGGATTAAATTGAAACATCTTGTAATCGTTGCACCTACAATCAAAACAGGCGGAGGCAAAGAGCTCCTTCTATATCTGATTGAATATCTGCAAACACACTATCCGCAAACCCAGGTTGAGCTATATATTGACAAAAGCTTGCAAATAAAAAATAGTCCCGGGAATTTTCACATTGTTCATATCTCAAAGGCCATGGATACTCTTAAGCTTTACGGCAAACACTTTTCGAATGCTCTTTATTTCGGCAATCTTCCTCCTTACAGAAAAACAACGAACTCTGCTGTCTATTTTCATAACAGATACCTGCTTTTATCGTTGGCAGAACTCTTTTCACTTCCAAACAGCAAGTTGATTTATAAAATAAAAAACCTAATTCGCCAGGCATATGTAAAACTATTTATAAAAAATGTAGATTTCGTTGCTTGCCAAAACTCCAAAATTCAGCAGCAATTTATGTCGAAATATGGATATAAAAATGTAAAAGTGCTGCCGTTTTTCAGAATATGTGACGAAGCCGCTGAAAAAACCGATAAAATTTTTGACTTTTGTTATATATCGTTGGCGCATCCTCACAAAAACCATTTAACCCTTTTTAAAGCACTGGAAATACTTGCCAAACAAAACATTGAGATGAGCATAGCTTTGACGATAGAAGATGATAAAAAAGAGCTTATTGAAAAAATCGAACAAATAAATGCCATCAGTGGCGTGAAAATCGTAAACTTCGGGGTAGTACCGAAAGAAAAAGCGTGCAACATATACAGGCAGAGCAGATGTTTGGTCTTCCCATCCACAAGTGAATCTTTCGGTTTGCCGCTTATAGAGGCTTCAAAACTTGGTCTGTGCGTGATATCTTCAAATCTTCCGTATACGTTTGAAGTAGTTAAACCCTCAAGAGTTTTCGACCCTGCTTCTGCGGAGGATATTGCTGAAAAAATGAAAGAGAGTCTTGATCAGGAATTGGAGCCGGGCCTTTGTCTGGTAGATGATGAATTGGATGCACTAATAAAAAAACTAACCAAATAAAGTTAAAGTCAATCTTTAGTATAATAAAAATTAACTATTGACGAATCCAAGTATTGCAACCAATAAAAATGTTTAAACCGCATCTGTGCTTGTTTTAGCTTAATTATTTCAATGTTATAATTTTTATCAAAAGAATTATAATCAAATTATATTAGAGGTTATTTTATGGTAAGAGTTCTCCTTCATGCGCTACCAATAAAGGTTGGGGGAGGCGTCAGGCATCTTGAAAACTTTTTGAAAGGGATGTTGAAATTTCCAGATATTGAGTGGACTGTCATAATCAATAATCGATATAAACCTGCAATACAGCATGAAAATATCACTTATTTAATCTATTCCGATAGTTACAGTAGCGGGATAAGACGCATCTATTTTGATAATTTTATCGTCAATAAACTTTCGAGCCGGAATTCATATGATCTGCTGATATCTTTTGCAAATCTCGGGCCTGTTGCTGCACCAATACGTCATATTTTATTTCAAGCTAATGCACGTTTTTTTTGCAAAAATATAAAAAAATATACATCTTTTAAACAAAGAATTATTTTCAAGATACAAAAACAACTTATTTTGATGGCTTGTAAAAATTCCGAAGTTATAACTCCAAGCAATTCATTAAAATCATTGCTTATCGATGCTGGCGTTAAAGAAGACAATATAACAACAATCTATCATGCCGTTGACAAATCTTCTCTTGGATATTTTCTTGCAAACAAAAAAGAAAAAAATACAGGGATATTTACTTTTTTTTATCCTTCACACTTTTATAATTACAAAGGTGTCGATATTTTATTAAAAGCGCTCTACTATCTTGCCAAAAAAAGGAAGCGGTTTAAAGTTGTCTGTACCTTTGGACCTCAAGACGCTCATGACGATTTTAGTTATGTAAGCTCGTATGTCTCAAAAAACGACCTCGGTGAGTTTATAGAATTTCACGGTAACTGCAAACAGAATGAAATGGCAAAATATTATAATACCGTAGATAGTATGATTTTCCCCAGTCTTTGCGAATCGTTTGGTTTTCCTCTTGTTGAAGCAAAACTTTATTGTTTGCCATCAGTAACTGCCGACACTCCAATAAACAAAGAAATTTCAAGAAAAGCATCACTATATTATGAATCAGAAAATCCTATAGATTTGGCTGACAAAATGGAGATAATGATGCAACTTTCCAGAGACGACTTCAGATTTGACGACTTCCTTTCCAAACGAGATTGGAGTTGTTATGCAAATGACTTTTACAATTTATTGTCTAACAAGGCTGACAAGTGAATGAAAATATAAAAAAAGTTATTCGTTTTACATCAATTTACGGACCATCCAGAACCTTTACGAAAATTGCCGGCAGGATGCGTTTTGGCCCACTACTAAATAGATTCCAACCTAAAAAACAGAAAGATATTAGCATTGTAGGCTGTGGACAGTTCGCTTTTTCTACAATTTGCTATTTTTTAAAAAAAGAGTATGGTAATAGATTTCTCTCATGTTATGATATTGATATAAAGCACTCACAAAGTCTAGGTGATTTTTATGGATTTGACCATGTCGAGAATAGCTTTACAGACTTATTAAAGAGAAATCCAAAATATCTTTATATCGCATCCAATCACCACTCTCATGCGGAATACGCTATTGAGGCACTGAAAAATAATATAGATGTTTACATTGAAAAACCGGTTAGTGTAAATATTGGCCAATTCAGAAAACTATTGGCTGCTATTCAACAATCTGACGCTGCAATATATGCAGGTTATAACAGGCCTT
The DNA here is from genome assembly GCA_015493995.1 of Desulfurellaceae bacterium. GTDB lineage: Bacteria > Campylobacterota_A > Desulfurellia > Desulfurellales > Hippeaceae > S144-51. The sequence continues at coordinate 850 of WGCD01000078.1, read as the reverse complement.
TTGCTAAAGCGATTATTGACATTGGACCATATATAAAAAACAAACGGGCACCTCTTAGCATTAACTACTTCATTAGCGGCCATAAAATAGAAAGCGACCACTGGTATAGAGATTCCAGAGAGGGTACCAGAATATGTGGAAATGTAGGACATTGGCTTGATCTGACCATACATTTTTTTGCTTTAAGAGACTATATGCCCGAACGTATAGATATCGATATTGCATACAGTTCGCAAGAGGAAGCGGATGACAACATCGCCATAACTTTGACAACCGATTTGAATGATATTGTAACTATCATGCTTACATCAAGATCTGAGCCTTTTGAAGGAATCAACGAGACTATCAATCTGCAATGCGATGACGTTATCGTCAAAATCGACGACTTTAGGAGATTGACGCTTTGGCAGGGATCAAATTTGGTGAAAAAAAGGTATTGGCCAAAAGATGTAGGCCATAAAAGAGCTATCCTTCAGCCATTTACTACAAGTATTCAGAATAAAAGAGACTGGAATGAAGTTGAGCTTTCAACTCTGCTAATGCTATATATTACCGATATGGTTCTAAACAGGGAAAATAGGGGATCAATAGAAATACAAAAAGAATTGGATAATATAAAGCAACAGTTGAAGAACAATATGGAATAAAGGAATAGAAACAATATGAAACAACTCATCCAAAGCTACAAAACCGGTGAATTGGGGCTTTTTGAAGTTCCGGCTCCGGTTTGTGACGACCACGGCGTATTGGTAAAGACGACCGCTTCGCTGGTATCTGCCGGAACTGAAAAGATGATAGTCGACATAGCGAAAAAGTCGCTTCTGGGCAAAGCCAAGGCCCGTCCCGACCT
>WGCD01000077.1 GCA_015493995.1 Desulfurellaceae bacterium | reverse complement strand
AGCCATAAGACCGGATATAAACACGGAAATTGCAATAGTGATGGCAAACTGCTGATACATCTTGCCGCTGAAACCGCCGATAAATGAGGCAGGTATGAAAACACTCGACAATACAAAAACTATGGCGATTATCGGCGATGTAATCTCACCCATAGCTTTTATGGTTGCATCTTTTGTCGATATATCCTCGCTTGACAAAATCCTATCGACATTTTCTATAACAACAATGGCATCGTCAACAACAAGCCCTATTGCCAAAATCAAGCCGAACAGCGTTAACAGGTTTATTGAAAAACCGGCTATGTAAAAACCGGCAAGAGCGCCAATTAAGGAGACAGGTATTGCAATAACCGGAATCAGAGTTGCCCTGAGCGTTCCCAAAAATATGTAGATAATAAAAACCACCAGAGCAATGGCTATTAAAAACGTGTAAATAACCTCTTTTACCGATTCTTTTATAAATTTTGTCGTATTGTACGGCACATAGTATTTAATATCGCTCGGAAGCCTTTTGGATAGATTTTTCAACTCTTTGCTGACGGCATCTGCAACAGATAGCGCGTTTGCTCCGGGCGATAAAAATATACCGACAGGCACCATAGGCAGGTTGTTGTAGTCGCCGATTATCGAATATCCTTCGCTGCTTAACTGCACGTTCGCCACATCTTTAAGTTTCAGAGAAGAGCCGTTTTTATCAGAGCGAATTATAATATTTTTAAACTCATCAACCCTGTTAAGTCTTCCTTTGGTTGTAATTGTGTAGGTATAAACCGGCTTGTTCTTCATAGGCATTTGGGCAATTCTGCCTGCCGAGTATTGGGCGTTTTGGTCTCGTATGGCATTTATAACATCATCTACACTCAGGTTGTATTTGGCAAGTTTATCCGGCTTTATCCACACCCTAATCGAATAATTCTTATTGCCGTATATTGAAACATCGCCGACGCCTGGTATTCGTTTTAAATCGTCAAGAACGTTTATTGAGATATAATTTGCAAGGTTTACAACGTTTCTTTTTTGCCCCTTGGACACAAAAGCCAAAAATTCCAGCAAATCGGGCGATTTTTCTCTAACCTGCAAGCCGTATCTTCTCACCTCTTCCGGCAGCTTGTTAAGCGCCTCCTGGACTCTGTTGTTTACGTCTATCTTTGCAACATCGGGATTTGTGCCTATCTTAAATGTAACGTTTATGCTTAAAGTTCCATTAGGCGAAGCCGTTGACTTCATATAAATCATATTTTTCACGCCGTTAATCGACTCCTCAAGCGGCGCTGCGACGGTTTTTAGAAGCGTTTGGGCATTTGCTCCGGGGTAAAATGCATTAACGCTCACCTGAGGCGGAACAATACTTGGGTATTCCTTAATAGGCAAACCCATAAGCGATATTAAACCGGCTATAACTATTGAGATAGCTATAACGCCCGCAAATATGGGTCTGTTTATGAAAAATTTGGATATCATTGCTTTTGATTTATTATTTTGTCGATTTTAACGGGCATTCCTGGTCTTAATTTAAAGAAGTTGTCTATAACAACAAGCTCGCCGGGCTTTAAACCGCGGTTTACTATAAATGTGTTGTTTGTACCCAAAGAGACATTGACAAATCTCGGTACCACCCTGCCCTTTACAATTGTAAAAACCATTTTCCCCATTGAGTTTTGAATCAAAGCCTCCTGCGGTATGGTTATAACGTTTTTTCGCACATACCCGCCGACATTGATTCTGACAAACTCACCGGGCATTAAACTCCCGTTTTTATTATTAAATATTGCCCGAGCTTTAACCGTCGAGGTATTCAAATCTATTTTTGAGTCTATAAAATCAACAAATCCGTTATAGCGCTTCAAACCCTGTTTTATATAGGCATTTAATCTATGCGCAGCACTCAGCTTTCCTTTTAAAATATCGGATTTAATTTTCAAAAAGTCGCTGTCGGCAAATGAAAATTCGGCATATATCGGTTTAATTTGCGTTATGGTTACAAGTTTTTCACCAGGCTGCACATAATCTCCGACATCAACAAGTTTCAAGCCTGTTATACCTCTTATTGTTGCCTTAACGTTTGTGTATTCCAAATTGATTTTTGCAGATTCGAGGTTTGCTTTTGCTTGGTTTATGGCGGCAACAGCGCTTTTATAGACATCTGTAACCTCGTCCATCTTCTCCTGGCTAATGACCTTTTTGTTATACAAAGCCTTGTATCTTTTCCAGTCTTTTTTTGCTTTGTAAAGGTTAGCTTTTGCTTTTTCTAAAACCGCCAGCGCAGCATCGTACTCTGCTTTGTAAATATCCGGCTCTATTTTATACAGCAGTTCGCCTTTTTTAACAAATTGACCCTCTTGGTAAAACTTTTTTAATAAAACTCCGCTTACCCTCGCAACAATCGCGGCGCTTCTTATACTTTTAAGCCTCGCCGGATAGGTTAATACGACCTGTTGGTTTTTCGGCTGCTCCACACGATACACATCAACGTGAATCAAAGGCATCTGTCTTACTTTCGGTCTGTTTGATGCAAAGGAGTTTATAAAAAGCGCAAAAACTATAAACAGCGAAACAGCATAAACTTTTATCAAAATTTTATTCATAGAATCTCCTATCTTTCGCCGATTGCCCTTTTCAGCTTAGCCAAAGCTATGTTATATCCGTAAAGTGCGCTGTAGTAGTTGGTCTGCGCCTGAGCAAGATACGAACTTGCATCAAGAACATCCGTTGTTGTTGCAAGCTGCTGTTTGTAACGCTCTGTGGTTATTTTATAGTTTTCCTTTGCTTGTCTTAGGGCAATTTTCGCTGTCTTGACGTTCTGTTTTGATGTGTTTAAATTTAAAAAGGCACTTTCTACTTCCAATTTTATGTTGTCTTTGATTGATTTGATTTTTTGTCGTAGGGCAAGAAAGTTGTGATACTGCACTTGAACGTCGTAATGTCTCTTGCCGAATTCGAAAATACTCCAATTTGCCTGAATCCCTACCGATGCGTTGTGGTTACTTGAATATCCGTTTTCATTTGCGAAAATATCTCTTCCGTTTTGCTGATATTGTGCAAATGCGGAAATTTGGGGATAGTAAGAGCTTTTTGCCAATTTTATACCGAGGTGAGTTTGCTTTAACTGCACATACAAAGCCCTAATTTCCGGTCTTTTTTTCATAGCTATGTTTATCAGCTCGTTTAGTGATGCGTTGTATGGTGTAAACGTCAAAATGTCTTTAACCCTTGTCGGTGCGTTTATCTTTCTTCTTAATGCCAAATTAAAAGATGAAACTGCAAGTTTCAAATTATTTTCGGCTTTTACCTTATCTTGAACAGCGTTTGCAAGCGCAACTTCGGATTTTAGCAGGTCGTTTAGAGGTATTATTCCGGTTTTATAAAAATTGCTTGAGTCATTTTTATGGGATTGCAGATTCTTAACCTCGTCATTAGCAACCTTTAAGTATTTTTCAGCCAAAAGAATATTGAAGTAAGCTATCTTTACATTTTCTGCAACATCCAAAACAGCCTGACGTTTTTGTATTCTGCTGACGTTTAAGCCGAGTTTTGCAATCTTTTTTTGTGTTGAGAGGGCAAAACCTGTAAAAATCGGTTGTGTTATCATAATATTCCAATTGATGTTGTTGTGGTATCCGACTTTTATCTTCATACCCTGTGAAAGCGAATAGGGATAATCTTTTAACCGTGTGTAGTTGTAAGAAAAACTGATTTTGGGAAACATATCCGCATTTGAACTTTTATATTTTGATAGAGCTGCTTTTTCGTTTTGAACTGCCTCTTGGATAATATAGCTGTTCGAGATTGCTTGGTTTACGGCATCTTGAAGCGTGTAGAAGTTTCTTGCATAAGCAGACGAAAAACCGAACATAAAAAGGGATACAATTACGGCTGTAATTACTTTTTTTAACATACACAATCCTCCAAATTTTTCTAAAATCTGTATATCACAATTTAGTTTCAATTGCAACTAAATGACCCGACATAACAACAAGTATTATACAAATGAAATAATTTTTTTCATCCTGTTTATTATGTCTAAAAGTAAGATAGTTAAATGTTTTTTCCAAAACAATCTTGAAGAAAATGTCAAAATTGTTATT
>WGCD01000076.1 GCA_015493995.1 Desulfurellaceae bacterium | reverse complement strand
ATATACGACCCCGTTAAAAAAATTTATTACAACGAAGAGGGGGTCTATAACAAACTCGGTGTTTATCCTTCTCAGGTGGCAGACTATCTTGCCCTCATAGGTGACAGCATAGACAATATACCGGGAATTAAATCGATAGGTCCAAAAACCGCTGCTTCCATATTAAAGAATTATAAAAATTGTGATGAGATACTCAACAATGTTGATAACTTAAAGCCCAAAATAAAAGACGCCATACTGTCAGACGGAAATTTGCTTTTGTATAAAAAGCTTACTACAATAGATAAAAACGTGGAAATTGACATAACGCCGGAAGACATAAAAAGAAAACCCAAACAGACAGAAAAAATAAGACAGATGTTTTTGCACTTCGGCTTCAAATCGCTGCTTAACAACATTAAGAGTGAGGAAAAGGAGCAAACAGAAACATTTTCCTGCGATATAATCTATAAAGAAAACGAACAGCACCACCGTTTTGACGGTAAGAATAACAGAATAGTTGAACCTTCACTGATTGAGCAGACCGTAGCTGTTTACGACTTAAAAAGTCTGTTGTGGTCGGGTTTTCAATTTAACAGCATACCGTTTGACATAAAACTTGCCTGTTATTTGATAAATTCCGATTCGGCAGGCACGTTGCAGGGGTGTTTTGAATATGCCGACAAAGAACTCGATTATAAAATTCTCTCTACGGAGAGTTTTGCAGCGCGTCTGGCTATAGCTGAGAAAGGGGCAAAAAAATTCATAGAGAAAAATTCGTTGTCATACCTTTTAAATGAGGTCGAAACGCCTCTATCGTACGTGCTTTATAAAATGGAAAAAGTGGGTTTAAAAATAGATACCGACTATCTGTATAAATTTAAAAACGAGTTGACGGACAAGCAAAAACAGATAGAAAGCTCTATATATGCTTTTGCCGGAGAGGAATTCAATATAAATTCAACAAAGGAGCTTCAAAGGATTTTATTTGAAAAGATGGGTATAAAGCCCATTAAAAAAACCAAAACAGGCTATTCCACGGATTCGGAAACACTACAGGAGCTTTCAAAAAAATATGAGATTGCGGAGTTGATTATAAAATACAGAGAGATTGCAAAAATAGTTTCAACCTATATTGTGCCGTTTATTAAAAAAGCGGACAAAAACAACAGACTGCACACTACATTTAATCAAACATTGACATCAACAGGCAGGCTTTCTTCTTCAAATCCTAATCTGCAAAACCTACCGGCTAACGAGGACGAAATACATTCAGGAATCAGAAAAGCTGTCATAGCACAGAAGGGGTATAAACTTATCTGTGCGGACTACTCCCAGATAGAGCTGCGCATTTTAGCCCATTTTTCCAAAGATAGAACCTTAATAGAGGTGTTTAACAACAACGGAGATATCCATACACAAACGGCGGTTAAGCTCTTTGGTGTGCACGAATCTATGGTTGACCACAACTTGAGAAGAACGGCAAAAGTCATCAACTTCGGTATCTTATACGGAATGGGCTATGTTTCTTTGTCAAAAACGCTCGGTATAAAGAAAAGCAAGGCAAAAGAGATTATAGAGAAGTATTTCGAGCGCTTCAAGGATGTTCAAAGCTTTATTTCAAACACAATTGAGAGAGCGTCAAAGAACGGTTATGTGGAAACCTTTTTTAAAAGAAGAAGGTATTTTGCAAATATAAACTCCTCGAATGAAAGATTGGCGGGTTTTGAAAGAAGGGCTGCCGTAAATGCCGTTATACAGGGAACTGCGGCTGACATAATAAAAATAGCTATGGTGCAGTTGGACAAAAAACTAAAAAAAATTGATGCAAAACTGATAATGCAGGTTCACGACGAACTGCTTATTGAGGCAAAGGAAAATGTAACCGAACAGGTGAAAGAAATCACAAAAGATGTTATGGAGAATGTCGTTAAATTTGACGTTCCTCTTCTTGTGAATATTAAAGCGGCAGACAACTGGTTGGAGGCAAAATGAACAAAAAAGAGTTTTTTTTGGATACGCTAAAAGGTGGCGTTTACAGGCGAAAACCCGTTTGGTTTATGCGTCAGGCTGGAAGGTTTTTAAAAAGCTATCGTTTGTTAAGGGAAAAATACGACTTTTTGACTATGTGTACAACGCCCGATTTGGCATCGGTTGTTACTATGCAGCCTTTAAAAGAACTTGATGTAGATGCTATGATTCTGTTTTCCGATATTTTAATACCGCTGAAAGCCCTTGGGGCTCATTTGTTATTTAGAGACGGCGTTTCTCCTGTTGTTGAAAATCTGGATATAAGAAACATATCGAGTCGCGCAATCGATTTGGATGAGGTTTCGTTTGTTTATGATACTGTGAAAAACATTAAAAAAGATGTCGAAGATGCCGCTTTAATCGGATTTGCCGCTGCTCCTTTTACTTTGGGATGCTATGTCTTTGGTAGCGGGGGTGATTTTTATAGAATTCGCTCGTTTATTTATGAATATCCGAATGAATTTTTGGGCATAATGGATAAGCTTAGCGAGTTAACTTTGGAATATCTGAATATGCAAATACGAGCCGGTGTTGATGTCATCCAGTTGTTTGACAGCTGGGCTGGTATTCTCCCCAAAGAGGTTTATAAAAACTTCATATATCCTTTCAACAGAAAAATAGCCGAAGCACTCAATATACCGTCCATATATTTTATTAAAAATTCAGCACATATTAACGACGTCGTCTCTACATTGGGGTTCGACTGTTTAAGCGTGGACTGGAGAGAGCACCTGCCGACAATACACTCAAAAACCAAACGGTGCGTTCAGGGAAACCTTGATAATACGCTGCTTTTGACAAATGAAAACATACTGATAGAAAATGCCGTTAAACTCCTTGATGCTACGAAAAATATCCCACATATATTAAATTTGGGGCACGGTGTCCTTCCCCAAACAAACCCCGATATTGTAAAACACCTTGTTGATTTTGTGCACAGCTTGGAATAAATATTATTTTGACCGCCCTTTTAGACTTAATAAGGCGTTTATTTAATAAAACTTTTCAGCAAGTTTTTAAGTTTTTTCTCTGCCTTGTGCTTTATCAGGCTTTTGAAGTCTATCTTTATCCTCGGATGGCTCAAGTTGCCTTTCAGCTTGACATATACTGCGCTCTTTTTTATGGCTACTCGAATTTTTGCATCAATCAAATCCCTGTTTAGGTCAATAAAAGCGTTTTTGGATGTTATATGTGTCAATCTGCTTATCATATCCAAATCCGAGAAAATCTTTTTATTGTCTATTCTGCTGTATATCTTGGTCGTTTTGTAAATCTCTCTTGTTATGTCAAATCTCGCCATATTGTGCAAAAGAAACGTTACCCTGTTGGGAAGTATATGACCGTTAACGAACAGCGCTTTAAGAACTCCCTTTTTTGTCAGCAAATTGTAGTTTAGGTTGACAGAGCCTTTGGAGTCGAAAATCCTGTTATACATCATCATATCTGTCGCTTTAACAACGCTTATACCTTTTGCCGCTGCAGCAAGATTGTTATTTGCAAGTCTGAAGTTTATACTGCCTCCAAGCATTTTGGAAAATCCCGTTGCCGTCAAACCTTTTTTAGAATAATCTATGCTGCCGGTTAGTTTTGCAGAACCCCTCATATGCCTGTTTGTTGCAAAATACAGCTTGTTTAAATCGGGAATTGTCAGTGTGTAGTCGGAGCTTAACTTAAAAAGAGGTATGTTGAACGCCGTTTTTTTGGTATTTAAAGCGGCTGCGGAGGAATTTATTGTGATTTTTGAGATTGCAACAGAGTTTTTTATGTTAGATGAAACATTTGCCGTAAATGTTGTTTTAGGCATATTGAGATTAAACAGTTTTTTTACGATTGAGGAGTTGACAACCCCTTTTGATATGTTTGTATTTATTGTTCCGTTAAGGTTTTTCGGATTTATGCCGTCTGTTTTTATTTGAGCATTAACAACTCCGTATGCATATATCGGTTTGTTTAAAAGAGCCAGCAGTTTGTTGAGTTTGGCATTTTTTATTAAAAGGTTTATACTGTTGATTTTGGAATTCTTTATTGTTACGGCATAGGTCGTGTTTGAATCGGCTACGGAACTATGACCTTTTATATACATCAGACTTTTTGTGCCGTTGATTGTGCCGTTTGTTGAAAAACTTCCTCTAAGTTCCAGATTGGTTACGGGTTTAAGAAGAGCCAGGTTGGATAGATTGACATCATACTTGGCTTTAACGGCATTTGTTTTTTGGGTGTAAGAGCCCTTTATAAAGCTTTTACCCAAGTTAGAATCGAAATCCAAGCCGAAGTTAGTCAATGAACCGTTCAAAATCAAACTGGCTTTGGCACTAAATTCGGTCTTAGGTAAATTGATATTAAAGGATTTCTTCATAACCTTGCGGTCTATCGTGCCGTTTGTTATGTAAACATCTCCTTTACCCTTCAGTGCGTTTTCTTCAAAGCTCGTAAGTTTGATGTTTGCCTTAATTAAAGCATCTGCAAATGTAGGTTTGTTCAAGACGCCAAGCAGCGTTTTAAGCTTCAGGCTGCCTATATTGATACTTACAAATGCAGGTTTTTTGTTTTTTACCCTAATGGCGTATGATATGTTGCTTGATGCAAAATTACTTTTTCCGTCTATATTCAAAAGACCTTCCATAGAGCCCTTAGCCGTGCCTTTTACATAGAAAGGTCCTTTAAGTTCAAATCCTTTCAGCTTGAATTTATTTTCCCTGCCGACAACGGATAAATCATACTTAACATCTATCTTCTTTGAAAAAAGTCCGAACTTACCGCCGACAACAAAGCTCGAACCCATAGGCGTTTTAAGTTTTATGAACAGATAAGACGGTCTGAGAGTGAATTGTTCGAGCGTCATTTTGGTTTTCAAAGCGCTGTTGATTTTAGCCTCGACGGTGGGTCTTACAAGATTATTCCCCGGTTGTGTAAATAAAACTCCGTATGCCAACAAAAATATTACCGCAACAAACACTACTATTCCTATAATCAGCTTTTTCATTTCAACCTCCTCACTTTCCTTATGCTTATTATAAACATATTTATACACCGTGACAAATTTTATGTGTTAATGTTTAAAGCAATCTTATATACTAAAAATATGGACATTGTTGTTTATTCAGACGGCAGCTGTTTTCAACAACAAGGTGTAGGGGGCTGGGGAGTTCATATGGTTATTGACAACAATAAGGTTGTGGATTTTTCCGGTTATTCCGTATGTAAAACTTCAATATCGATGGAGCTTTTGGCTATCGCCAAGGCATTTGAATATATAGACTCGTTTTTTAGCCATATAGATATGATAAACTTGAAAGTTTATACGGATTGCGATTACATAATTAAACTCATACGAAAAAAGGAAAAAGCCAAAAGAACCGTTATGCCTATTAAAGACAAGACAACAAAGCGTAATAAACGAATAATCTTTGATATATGCAATTCGTCTGAGAAGTTTGCATCGATAGAGTGGATACCGGTTAAAGCTCACAGCGGCATTAAAGGAAACGATATTGCCGATAAGCTTGCAAAAAATGCCGCTAAAAGGATGATTAAAGATTAGACAGTTCGTTTTTCAATTTTGTATTTCTTTACCTTATACCTTAAAGACCTGAATGTTATACCTAAGATTTTGGCAGCTTCTGTTTTATTGCCGCCGGCTTTTTTCATAGCATCTTCAATCATCTTTTTTTCGTAGTTTTCAACCTTCTCTTCGAGGTTGTTTCCCTCCACCATAACATCATATTTGACAGATCTGATATATTCCGGCAAATCTTCATAGGATATGGTTCCGTTGCTCATTATTGCCGCTTGGTTTAATATATTCCTTAACTCTCTGATGTTGCCGGGAAAATCATACACAAGCAGAGCTTTTAGAGCCTGTGATGTTATGGAGTATTCCTTATCCGTACTTATCTCCTTCAATATATGCTTAACAAGAAGCGGTACGTCCTCTTTTCTGTTTCTCAAAGGAGGTATATGTATGACAAAACCGGAAAGCCTGTAAAAAAGGTCTTTTCTGAAGCTCCCTTCTTCCACAAGACCCGCAAGTTTTCTGTTTGTAGCAGATACTATACGTACATCAACCTTTTTTGATACATTGTCTCCCAACCTTCTAAGCTCAAAATTCTCAAGAAACCTGAGGAGCTTTGACTGCAACTCAAGCGGCATATCTCCTATTTCATCAAGAAACAGCGTTCCTGTGTCAGCCTCTTCCAAAAGCCCCTTTTTTGCCTCAACAGCCCCGCTGAAAGCTCCCTTTTTATAACCGAACAGTTCGCTTTCCAAGAGATTTTCGGGTATGGCGGCACAGTTGATAGCAATAAATTTCCCCCTTCTTTTGCTTAATTTATGTATGGTTTGTGCGCACAGCTCTTTCCCTGTTCCGCTTTCTCCTTCTATCAAAACGGCTATGTTTGCATCAGCCACTTTTTTTATCTGTTGATAGACTGTTTGCATTTCACTGCTCAAACCGACCATACCGTAAAACCCTTTTTTCATACTGTCGATAGCACTTTTAAGTTCTTCATTCTCTTTTTTTAAAGCAACCTTTTCCAGTGCGTTTTCGATAGCCAAAGACAATTCGCTCAACTTAAAAGGTTTGACAAGGTAGTCAAAAGCTCCGTTTTTTATAGCCTTAACGGCACTTTGGGCGTCCTTCTCGTAAGCGGTTATCACAATAACCTCACAGTGAGGGAATACGGTTTTTATCTTTTTTATGGACCCTATCCCGTTAGCATCGGGAAGCCTTACATCAAGCAGAACAATATCCATATCTCTGAATTTATGGATGTTTTTCAATCTTTCGGCTGTGAATACGTCATATCCCGAAGTCTCAAGATGGTTTTTCAATACGCTCTTTATACTTTTTTCGTCATCAACTATTAAAATCGAACCGCCAGCCATCTCTATCTCCTTTTTAACTCTATTTTAAAGGTGTTTGTGTTGTCTATTGTAATTGAACCGCCGTGTGCTTCGGCTATCTGCTTGCAAATTGCCAGACCGAGTCCGCTGCCCTGTTCCTTTGTGGTAAAGAAGGGCAAAAATATCTTGTTTTTTTCGTCATCCTTAATGTTGATACCCTCTCCGTCGTCTGTAACCGATAAAATCACAGATTCTTTATTTACTGAAACCTCTATTTTTATCTGCTCGGCTCGGGCTTCCATAGAATTCCTAACAAGATTATCAATCATTCTTCTAATCATTGCCTTGTCGGCATCTATATAGACGCTGCCTATTTTACAATTAACGAAAATATGAATCAAACCACTGTTGGCATAGGAAATTTCATTTAAGAAAGAACACAATTCAAAAGACTGTCTGTTTAATTCATACGGTTTTTCAAGGTTTAAAAAATCCCGTGTCAGGTTGTTGGCTCTTTCAATCTCTTTTTGGGCTATCTCTATCATCTCTTTTAAGGTTTTTTTGTCCTTTGAGCTTTTAATTATTTCCAAGGCACCGGAAATACCCATAAGCGGGTTTCGTATTTCGTGCGCAAACTCCAAAGACATACGCTTTGCTATGTAAATTTTATCACTAAACTCTTTTTCAAACTCCACCCGTTTTTCAATAATCTCTTTTTGATAGATGGATTTTTTTGCAAGATAGGATGAAAAAAGAGCCGCCACATACGATATTACGGCAAAGACAGCATTCAAATCCGAATAGAGCAATAAAACAAAAAAACTGATGCCAAGTAGTGCACCTGCAAAAAAACACTCAAGCAACAAACAGGAAAAAAACAGCGGTACAACAGAAAAAATTACCATCTCTTCTATAGACAGGAGTTTGGCTATAAAATAAACAAAGGCTATGTCCACAGCCAACGATACGGCGTAGAAATATTTATTGTCAAAGTTGAAAAACAGAGCCGCATCGAGCAGGTATGTAAAAAAAATTATGTAACAGTACGCCGGTGAGTATTTTTTTAAATGTAAAAACACTATGAATGTTATAAGAAACAGTAAAAGCTTGTACAGAGCGTATAATTTTTTTAAGGTTTGCGCATTAAGCATTATGGAAAATCTACGCTAAAGAGAAGGAAAAATCAAATAAAAAAGGTGCAAGAAGCAAACAGAGCCGCTTTTTGCACCTTGCTTGTCAAAAATTCAATTAAAGGGAGTACTCTTCTTTTAGTGTTTTATATATGGTTTCTCCGATGTATCCGGGGTTCTCGATAGTATGAACGCCTGATGCCCTCAATACTTCGTATTTATATTCCGCCGTTCCGCTTTTACCCATAATAATAGCTCCGGCATGCCCCATTCTTCTTCCCGGAGGTGCCGTTCTACCGGCAATAAATGCAAATACCGGTTTTTTCATATGGTTTTTAACATATTCGGCTGCTTTTTCTTCGGCGTTTCCTCCGATTTCTCCAACCATCATAACCGCTTCCGTCTCCGGGTCTTGCTCAAATTTTTCAAGCCAGTAAATATAGTCCGTACCGATAATCGGGTCTCCGCCTATTCCTACACAGGTTGACTGACCAAGCCCCGCTTTTGTAATCTGGTCTGCCGTTTCATAAAGCAAAGTTCCACTTCTTGATATAATGCCGACACTGCCTCTTTTGAAAATATGTCCCGGCATAATACCTATTTTTGTAGCCCCCGGTGTAATAATGCCCGGGCAGTTAGGACCTATTAAAGTTACGTTTTCTTTTTCTATAACTCTTTTTACCTTAACCATATCCAAAACCGGGATACCCTCTGTTATACAAACAATAGTCTTGATTCCGCTTCCCACGGCTTCCAAAATTGCATCCGCTGCAAATGGAGGCGGAACAAAAATCAAACTCACGTTCGGATGAGTGTTTTGAACAGCTTCTTCCATAGTGTTATAAACAGGAATTCCTTCAACATCCATTCCGCCCTTTCCGGGCGTTACACCGGCAACAACCTTTGTGCCGTAATCTCTGCAGGCAAGGGCATGGTATCTACCCTCTTTACCTGTTACACCCTGAACGACAACCCTACTGGTTCTATATACGCAAACAGCCATCTATTTCTCCTTCTTTCCTGCTTTTGCTTTTTCAGCAGGTTTTTTCTCTGTTTCATTGTTTTTATTGTTTGACAGGTCGGACACCATTTTAGCAGCTTCTCTTAAATCTTCCGCTATATAAAACTGCATAGGTGCTTTTTTGAGTATCTCCATACCCTCTTCTTTATTCATACCTGTTAATCTAATAACGACAGGTATTTTAACTTCGACGGTTTTTAATGCTTGGATAATTCCGTTTGCGACTTTGTCACATCTGACTATGCCCCCAAAAATGTTGATAAATATAGCCTTAACTTTAGGGTCTCTAGTAATTATTTCAAAGCCTTTTGCTATTGTCTCGGGAGTGGCTTCTCCGCCGACATCAAGGAAGTTTGCAGGTTCTCCGCCGGCAAGCTTAATAACGTCCATTGTTGTCATGGCAAGACCGGCGCCGTTCACCATACAACCTATGTTGCCCGGAAGTTTAATGAAGTTCAAACCTGTAAATCTTGCCTCAAGTTCATCCGGGTCGGACTCCGTTAAATCTCTCATTCTTGAGATTTCTCTTCTTCTGTAGAGTGCGTTTTCGTCTATATCCATTTTAGCATCAACTGCCAACAAATGACCGGATTTCAGCACAACAAGCGGATTCAACTCCAATAGAGAACAGTCTTTTTCGGAAAAAGCCTTATAAAGTGCGCTAAATATTTTTGCGGCTTCTTTTTCTTGAGCGGTAAGCTCCAAATCGTATTTCAGCCTTCTTATCTGATAAGGCAAAAACCCTACAGCCGGGTCTATAGGAATTTTGATTATATCCTCAGGGTATTGTTCGGCTACCTCTTCTATGCTCATTCCTCCCCTTTTCGAGGCTATAACCGTGGGTTTTGATGATGTTCTGTCAACAACTATGGAAAAATAGAGCTCTCTGTCAATATCCGCAGCCTTCTCAACAAGCAGTTTTCTAACAATCACACCTTTTGGTCCTGTTTGCTTTGTTACGAGTTTTTTACCGAAGAGTTCCTGTGCAATATCCCTTGCTTCGTCGGATGTTTTAGCGAGCTTAACACCGCCTGCTTTTCCTCTTCCGCCTGTTAACACCTGAGCCTTTAAAACAACCGGCAAGCCCAACTCCATAGATACCATCCAGGCATCATAAGGGAAATGGGTTACCCTTCCTTCCGGCACCGGAACGCCGTAGCTTGCCAGAACCTCTTTGGCTTGATATTCGTGAAGCTTCATTAAATACCTCCAGAAAAATAAAATATAGGTTAACAAGTAACCTTCCGAACGTTATGTTATATCCATTCATCTGCAAAGTCAACACCCTCTCGAATTTTTATGGTATTTAGGGTATCAATTTTTTAAAAAGAACCGGGAAAATGAAATGAATGACATTCTAAAACACTTAAAGGGAGATTGTTGTGTTTATTAAGTAAATAGATTTACTTAATAAAAGGGCAGGCGCTTAAATGGTTATTGCCCATATCAATAAGTTTCATATCCATATCTTCACACTCTTTTTTAGCATAGGGGCATCTTGTTCTAAACCTGCAGCCCGTAGGCATATCCGTAGGTGAGGGTATCTCACCTTTGGGCATAATCTTATTCCTTTTTATCGTTGGGTCAGGTATGGGAATGGCGCCCATTAAAATCTTTGTGTAAGGGTGAAGAGGATGTTCAAAAAGTTCTCTTGTTGAAGCGATTTCCACGATTTTACCGAGGTACATAACGGATATTCTTTCACATATATACTTTGCGCTTGCCAAATCGTGCGTTATAAACAAGAATGCCAGCTTGTATTCATCTTTTAGCTGCAGCATAAGCTTTAAAACCTGCGAGCGAACCGACACATCAAGCATCGCCGTTGCTTCGTCCGAGACCATAAATTTCGGGTTTGTTATTATGGCTCTTGCAATTACAACCCTCTGTCTTTGCCCCCCGGATAACTGTCTTGGAAAGCGGTTAAAAAATTCAGATGATGGCTTCAAGTTAACCTTGTTAAACAACTCCAAAACCATCTCTTTTCTTTCCTTAAAACTTGAGCCGATGTTGTGTATTTCAAGCGGGTGCATAACGGACTTTCCTATGCTCATATAGGGATTTAGCGAAGCCATAGGGTCTTGGAATATTATCTGGAAATTCTTTCTTGCCTTTCTCAGGTTTTCTCCTTTTAGCCTCATAATATCTTGGTTATGAATTTTAATCGAACCGTTTGTCGGTTCTATTAACCTTATAGTAGAACGTCCGACCGTTGTTTTTCCGCTTCCGGATTCACCTACAAGTCCCAACGCCTCATTGCTTTTTATATCAAACGATATACCGTCCACGGCTTTAACAGTCGGTTTTTCTTTTTTTCTTAATGCCTCAAGCCAAGAAATCTTAAGGGGAAAATACTTTTTTAAATCTTTTACAACCACAACACTTTCTGTTTTATTCATAAAGCCAGCACCTGACCTCTCTTTTATCAACCTTAAATATCGGAGGTTCTTCTTTCTTGCATTTCTCTTTTGCAAACGGGCATCTGTCGTAGAATCTGCATCCTTGTGGCAGATTTTTTAAATCGGGCAGACTTCCGGGTATATGGTGAAGTTCCATATCGTCTATTTTAATGTTGGGAACCGATTTAAGGAGCAGTTGTGTGTAGGGATGCAGGGGATTTTTATAGAGGTTATACACATCGGCATACTCCATAACCTCACCGGCATACATCACGACAACCTTATCGGCGAGCTCGGCTACTATGCCCAAATCGTGTGTGATAAGAACTATTGACATATCTTTTGTTTTTTTCAGGTGTCTGAATACCTCCATAATTTGCTCCTGAACAACCACATCGAGAGATGTCGTGGGTTCATCCGCAACAATTACATTAGGTTTTAAAGCTATACCGAGCGCAATCATAACCCTCTGCCTCATCCCACCGCTGAATTCAAAAGGGTAATTATCAAGTCGCTTTTTTGATACGCCGGCAGCCTCCAAGGCTTCTGAGGCTGTTTGTATAACCTCTTCTTCTTTTACATTCGGTTTATGAGCCCTCATCAATTCCAAAAAATGGTCTTTAACGCGCATTATAGGGTCTAAGGATGTCATCGGGTCTTGAAATACTATTGATATATCCTTACCCCTTAAATGCCTGACCTCTTTTTCAGGCATGGTTAACACATTCCTGCCTTTATAAACAATTTCGCCTTTTGTCCTTGCATTGGAGGGTAGAAGTTTCAATATGGCGTGTCCTGTTGTTGACTTTCCGCAGCCCGATTCACCTACAATCCCAAGCGTCTCTTTTTTTGCAACACTAAAGGATGCATCTTTAACGGCGTGCACCGTGCCGCTTCTTGTCAAATACTCTATATTTAGATTTTTAATCTCCAAACTATTTTCTTGACTCATCTTTTTTCGCCTATATTAGGATTAAGATACTCGTTTAGCCCCTCTGAAAACATACTGAACCCGAGCACGATTAAGATAATTGCCAAACCCGGAAAGACAACAAGCCACCAGTCGTTTTGGAGTATGAACTGCTGTCCTTTGGATAGGTCATATCCCCAATCGGGTGTAGGCGGTGCAATCCCCAACCCTAAAAAGCTCAAGCCCGCTTCTGTCATTATGGCATCAGCAATGTTCATAGATAAAACGACAATTGTTGATGGCAGAACGTTGGGCAGTACGTACTTAGACAGTATGGTAGGCGATTTTGCACCTATTGCCCTGGCGCCTTCAACGTAGAGCTCTGATTTAATGGTTACTACCTGGCTTCTTATCACCCTGTAGTATGTAGGTATGTAAACCACCGCAATGGATAAAGATATATTTATCAATCCTTGACCGAGCATTGCAGCTATGGCGATTGCCAGAATAAGCCCCGGAAACGTATATACCGAATCCATAATCATTGTGATTACGCTGTCGAGTTTTCCTCCTATGTATCCGACAATAAGTCCTGTCGGAATCCCTATGGCTGCAGCTACAACAGTTGCAATTGCGGCTATACTGAAAGCCATACGAGAGCCGAATATAACCCTGCTGAACACATCGTAACCGAGATTGTCCGTTCCCATTAGATGACTTGCCTGAGGGTGAAGAAGCGGTGCCCCTGTCGGCTTAATAGGGCTGTAGGGCGCAAGGTAGGGAGCAAAAACAGCCATAATCACGAAGATAATAAGCAGAAACAACCCGACAAGAAACATAATACCGGATGAGTCGCCTACAAGCTGTTTTATGTTTTTACCTATTTTTTCACTAAGCATTTCTAATACCTTATCCTCGGGTCTATCCAGGCGTTTACTATATCAACAAGTATGCTGATAACAGCTACAAAAAATGCAAAAAATACTATTGCCCCCTGGATAGCCGGAAAATCTCTATAACTTATTCTGGTTATTAGGTAGTTACCTATACCAGGCCACGAAAATGTGGTTTCCGTCAGTATGGCGCCTGCCAAAAGCAGGGCAAACTGTAAACCCATAATTGTTAAAATCGGCGGCATAGAGTTTTTTAAGGCGTGTTTGAAGAGAATCTTTTTTTCACTTTCGCCCCTGGCTCTTGCAGCCGTTACGTATTGGCTTGATAGAGAAAGCAGAACGTTTGACCTGACCATTCTTACGAATATACTCGATATAACAACACCGAGAGTAAACGACGGCAGCACCAGGTGTTTTATGGCATCTGTAAGCACATCCCACTGTCCGTTAAGAATAGCATCAAGCGTATATACACCTGTATAGATATGGTTTGGAATCATAAACGGTGCAGACCTTCCTGAAACCGGAAGCCAGTGCAGCCACACACCGAAAATAAGTTGGAGCATAATACCAAACCAAAACACGGGGAACGAATAGACAAAAATAGAGTAAACCCTTGCAAAAATATCCATAGGTTTTCCAAAGTTGTATGCGGCGTATGAACCCAAAAATATACCTATAAACACGGCTATAATCATAGAATAGAATGTCAGTTCAAATGTAGCCGGAAATTTTTGCAAAAGTTCCTGTAACACAGGCAAAGATGTGTAGCTTGACGTTCCAAAGTTACCAACTGCAATATGTGACAGATATATGAAGTATTGAACGATTATGGGCTTGTCCAGACCCATTTGATGTTCCATTGCGTGTATGATTTCGGGTGGAGCTTTGGGCCCGAGCATAGCTAAAACAGGATTGCCCGGCAAAACCCTTAAAACAAAAAAGACTATCGTGAGTATTATAAGTATCATAGGGATGGATAGAAGAATCCTCATTAAGATATAGGTTTTTAGCTTCATATTTCCTTTACCACACAAAAAACGAGGAGCCTTGTTTTAAAAGGCTCCTCTTTGATTTGCGCAATCTTAGCACAATTTATTTTGAGAGTAAATAGTATCTGAAAATTTGAACCGGGTCCATAATGATTCCCCTTATGTTCGGTTTTGCCACAACGTGTTGTTGACCCTGGAACAAGGGAATATAGGGAGCCTGTTTTGCCATAATTTTTTGGACTTTGTAATACAATCTTGCTCTTTTCTTGATGCTTGTAATGGTTCTTGCCTTTTTGAGCAGCTTGTCAATTTTCTTGTTTGAATAGAATGAGCCCATTCCGGGGCTTGCCGATGTTTGCAAAAACGGCCACATATAGTCATCCGGGTCGAAGTAGTCAGGATACCAACCCAATAGGAACATACCCATAACGCCCTTTGTCCAATAATCAACATATGTTGCCCACTCGGCATATTTAACTTTACACTTAACAAGCCCGGTTTTTTCGAGCTGGTTTTTAATCATTAAAGCAACGTCTGATTCCGTTGAGCCGTAGTGACTCGGAGAATACCAGAGGGTTATGCTTAATGGTTTTGATTTGGAATATCCCAAAGATTTAAGCATTTTTATAGCTTTTTTGATGTGGTAGTGAGGCATTACGTTTTTGTGCCCCCACATACCGGCAGGAATAAGCGTATAAAGCGGTGTGACCTGTCCTTTGAATATCTCTTTTGAAATCTGTTTTCTGTTGACGGCATAGGAGAGCGCTCTTCTTAATTTTGCATTGCCAAACGGTTTTGCTTTCACATTAAACACTATCTCTCTTATGAATGGTGAATCTCCGGTGTAGGTTTTGAATTTCTTGTTTTTTTGAACCTGTTTTAGCTGTTGAGGCAAAAGAGTCCTGTATGCAAGGTCTATCTCACCGCTCAACAAAGCCATATAGAGATTGTTTGCCTCTCTATAAATCTTTATCAGGATTATTGGAGTTTTTGCCTTTTTACCGTAGTAGTTCGGATTTCTTACAAGTTCGATTTCCTGCCCTCTAACCAATTTTTTAACCATATAAGGACCGCTTGCAACCGGTATTCCGTTATATACCTTATCTGCCGGATAGACCTTCGGGTCAACGGGATAGGATATTGTGAAAGCCAGAATGCTTATAAAAGGTGCATAGGGATATTTAAGGGTTATCTGCAGTGTGTATTTGTCCAAAGCCTTTGCACTTTTAACAACATCTGCAAGCAAAAACGCCGGGTTTTGTTTAAGCCTTATAACCCTATTGATAGAAAAAGCATAGACCTTTGCATCTATAGGGTCGCCGTTGGAAAACTTAAGCCCTTTTTTAATTTTAAACGTATAGACCGTTCCGTCTTTGGAAATCTTCCAGTTTTTCGCCATATCCGGCACTATTTTTGTTGTGCCGGGTATGTACTTAACCAAGCCGCCCATAATGTTCTGCAAAATATTGTCTGAGAAGTACTCATAGGCTTTTGCAGGGTCAAGTGATGTTATCTTGTCCGTGGTGCCTGCAATTATGTAGTCTTTTTTGGACATTGCGAAACTTTTTGAGCCGAAACTGATTACAAGGATAAGGCTCAAAATTAGTAAACCTAATCTCTTCAAGGCAACACCTCCTAAAAAATATTTGTTATATTTTTAACATAAACTTATATTTTGCGCAACTTAAATCAATATATGGGACATATACCTGCCTTTTTCCAAGAAAAAGTTGCTAAGCTAAGCTCGTGTTAAAAAATAGAATTACAAACGGGATTGCCAAAAGAACAAATGACAAAAGATGGCGGCGTTATCTCTACAATAAGGTGGGAGCTGCGGAATTTTGTTTGATTTTTTAAAATCGGACTTGACAAATCGACAGAGTTTTATTAATACTCTTTTTGTAAATTAAAAAATATCTTTGGGGCTGTAGCTCAGCTGGGATGAGCGCTTGGCTGGCAGCCAAGAGGTCAGGGGTTCGATCCCCCTCAGCTCCACCAATGGGAAAAGATGGAAGTAAAGATTGCCTCAACCGTGGACAGTTTAATGAAAAAGGTCAAAGAGACCGATATAAATGCTATTTTAAGTGATGCAAGAGATAAGATAGATGAGATATACAAAAACCCTTCCAAGCACGTGGGCGAGATTGTTCTGCAGCTTGAACTTGCCTATGATATGCTGCGATGTTCTTACAAGAAAGAGTGTAAATTCCCCTGGAAAACAACGGCAGCTCTTGCGGCGGCTTTGCTCTATTTCTTGAATCCCTTTGACATCATTCCTGATTTTATCCCGGGTATTGGCTATATTGACGACTTGGCGGCTTTGGGCATAGCTTTTAAGCTAATCAGAGACGATTTGCGAGCCTATGCCGAATCAAAAGGGCTGGATTTGAAAGATTACGGGTTGGATAAATAATTTTTAAACTCTTCAAATCAGGCTGCTTTTAGCCTTGTTGCATATAAAAGCCCGGCTATAGATGCAAAAGCCGTAAAAACAAAAAGCGAATGATAAGAAGCCTTGTCCACTATGAATCCCCCGAGGGTAGGTAAAAAGTAAGAAAGGGCATTGAACGTTCCTCTGATGCTTACAAACGTAGGTCTTTTTTCTTCAGGTGCTATCTTGAGCATATAGTTTGTATAGCCTATGAAAGAGCCGTGCATATAAGCTCCCAAAAGAAAGAATGTAACGGTAAACATGAGTGGCGTTTTAACAAAAATCGACAGAACAGGAACGCTTATTGATAGAATATTTGTAGAAATTATAATAAACTTGGGACCTTTTTTGTCGGCAAAATAGCCCCAAAACAGGTTCGATAAAATGCTGCCGGCCATCTGGGCGGAGATGAAATAGCCGATGTCTGATTTATGAAACCCGAGCCTGTAGGTCGCATATAAAGCTATAAAGGGTAAACACATATATATTGAGTGGCTCAAAAATTCCGAAAAAACCATAGATAAAAAGTCTTTGTTTGCCTTTAAAATCAAAAGGGCATCTTTAAAGAACGACGAAAAAGATTTGTTGGGCTTTTGCCTTATCTCACCCTCCTTCATACTGCCCAAACTCAAAAAAGCCAATCCGAAAATAAACGTGGCTATGGCAAAAAGAGCTGTGTAGTTTGAAGGATAGGAGACGGTTTTCATTATTATTTTTACTATGTAACCGCTGACTATAGCCAAAAGCCCGCCGACAAATTGGCGTGTAGCCCAAAATTTGCCAAGCATATTTGAGGGTATGTTGTAGGAAATTATGTCATAAAACGGTATGACACTCACACCGCCGGCAAACGAGAATGTGCTTAAAAAAACAATAAAAAGCACGACAACCGTTATTTTGTGGAGGGGAAGGAACAGATAAGAGCTTAAAGCTATAAAAACAAGTGAAAAAAATCTTACCGTAAGAGCCCTTATTAGAACGGGTCTTTTCTTTTTTCCCTCAAGGTATGCGGCTGATGCAAGTTGGAAAAAGATAGCTCCGCCCCTTGAGATTGCTGCTATAAAACCTATTAGCGCATTGGAGCTAATCAAGCCCCTCAAAAATGTGGGCAGGATGGTCGTATAGTCGATAAAAGCGTTTGCCGCAAAATAAAAAACTCCATGCAAAATGCCGAGATAGTAGTTCTTATTTTTCATTGTTGTTTTTGGCTAAAGGATGGGTTTTGTCGTATGTTTTTGCAAGTTGTGTCAGATTAAGGTGGGTATAGATTTGCGTTGCCCTTATGGAGGAGTGTCCCAAAAACCTCTGCAGCAGCCGTATGTCCATACCGCTGTTTAGAAGATGTGTAGCCTTTGAATGCCTTAATGTGTGGGGCGATATATCTTTAAATATGCTCTGCATAGCGTATTTTTTCACTATTTTTTGCAAGGAACGGGTGGATAGGCGCTTGTTGTATCGATTCAAAAACAAGGCTCCTCTTTTTCTTTTATCCACATACTCCTCAAGGTGGGTTTTTGCCCGGTTTGTTATGGGAACATAGACGACCTTGCTGCCCTTTCTTTTAACTCTTATCCTCAAATGCTCAAAATCCACATCCTCAACGTTCAAGGAGACAGCCTCGTTTGCTCTCAAAGAAGAGGAGTATATAAGCTCAATCAAAGCCCTGTCTCTTTTGTTGTCTATCTTTTCAAGCAGGCGAACCACGTCGTCAACATCAAGAAACTTGGGCAGGTTTTTTTCGGTTTTCGGTTTTTCCATAATTTCAAGCGGATTTTTTGCTATCAAAGCATTTTTCTTTAAGAAATTCAGAAAAAGGGAGATGGAGGAGAGTTTTCTTCTTATGCTCCTGTTTGTCAAGCCCTTTTTGTATAGCTTAAATATAAAAAGGTTTATATGGTCTTCGTCAAAGGTTGTCGTTTCGTCCAAAAAATGCCCTACGTCGCGTATGTATGCCCTCTGTGTGTTGACGGACGTGTAGTGTTTTTCAACATATTCGCAAAATTCACTATATATCTTTGCAGTATTCATCTACTATCTTTTTTATGATGTTTGTTGTGGAGCGGTTATTGACAAACTCTATAAACCTGCAAGCTCCTCCGTAACTTTTAACAAAATCACAACCTGCCACCTCTTTTTCCTTCCAATCCGCACCTTTAATCAAAATGTCGGGTTTAACGGCTTTTATCAGGTTTATCGGCGTATCTTCCTCAAATAAAACCACATAGTCCACGCTCTCCAAACCACACAAAACAAAAGCCCTGTCCTGTTGCGAATTGATGGGTCTGTTTTTTCCTTTTATTCGTTTGACGGAAGCGTCTGAATTTAATCCAACTATCAAAATATCGCAGATTGCTCTTGCCTTTTGAAGGTAGCTTATGTGCCCCATGTGGAGTATATCGAAACAGCCGTTTGTAAAAGCAACCGTTTTATTGTTTTTTTTCAACCGTTCGGCTATTTCCTGAATTTCTTCAAGTGTTTTTAATTTTTCAAGCATACGCTATCCTCAACCATCTGACAAATTGTGTGAATTATAAAGATGTGCATTTCTTGGATTCTCGGCGTTGAATTTGAATTAACCGTTATATCCAAGTCGCACAGCCCTTTTATTGTTCCACCGTTTTTACCAAGCAGACCCACACAAAATATGTTTCTATTTTTTGCTGTTTTTACGGCATTTGCGACATTTGTCGAATTGCCGCTAGTGCTTATCCCTATGAGAACATCACCGGGTTGACCCAGAGCCTCAACCTGCTTTGAAAATACTTCGTTAAACGAGTAGTCATTTGATATGCTTGTCAAAACCGATGTATCGGTTGACAGCGCGATAGCCGGCAGCGGCCGCCTTTCCTTTAAAAATCGGTTTACAAACTCGGCTGCCATATGTTGGGCATCGGCAGCGCTTCCACCGTTTCCGCAAACTATTAACTTAGAACCGCTGTCAACGGCTTTTGTTATTCTGTTTGAAACCTCAAAGATTGTAGGATAGAGCTCTTCTATCTCTTCTGTGAGTTTTTTTATCTCTTTTAAAGATTGTAAAAATTCATCTTTTTTCATAAAATACTCCTCAAATGGGTGTCTATGGTAGAATATTAAAAGTTGGCAAAAAGTCAACACTTCTTTGGATAAACGGACAGCGGGTTGAGTTAGGCTTTGCCTCAAAGCACAAAATAGGCGATATAATCGATGAA
>WGCD01000075.1 GCA_015493995.1 Desulfurellaceae bacterium | reverse complement strand
TTGCTTTGGGCATATAGCTTTTTATATTCTTATACTTGCCACCCGTATTTGTATGAGGCGCTGAAAAACCTGAAAATTTTACATTTATACAACCATTATTATTGTCCTCTCTTTTTTCTGAGATGTTGTTTTCAGAATCAATTTTAAAGCAAAGAGTGCCGTCTTTTGGACCTATATATGCCTGGGTGAAAACATATTTAATCTGTTTGGGTTTTAAAGAAAGATTGCTCTGTATGCTTACGGCTTTTGAGTTAAAGTTAATCGTGTTTTAAAACCGGATGCTCTGCCTCCGTTATATTCCCTGTATGCGTAGTAGATATTGAAAGCCGGATGTTCATTTTTATATATTAAAATTCCACAAGTGTTTTAATGATTAGAATTGTTACACATTGGCTCGAAAACAGATCAAACGTTTGAGTAAAAAATTGTTTGTTTTTATATATGACTAAATACTTGAAATTATCTTGTTATAGCTTAAAGTTAGGTTGAAGACGTAGTTTTATAACAAGGGGTGGAAATGTATAAAAACAGTAAACAAACCGACGGCAGGCTATCAAAACTATTTAGCTCAACAAGGGTAAATGCCATAGCTGTAGCCGTTGGCATTGTCGGAGGGTTTGGAGCTGTTTTATTCAGATGGCTCATACACATCATAAGCAACTTGTCTTTTTGGCAAAAATTTTCCATTCACTTTATCTCACCTTTGGGCGATAATCTCGGTCTTTTGGTTATTATCCCTCCTGCAATCGGCGGGTTGATAGTCGGCATAATAACATACTATTTTGCCCCCGAAACCAAAGGTCACGGTGTTCCTGAAGTTATGGAAGCAATGTTTAAAAAACAGGGGGTTATACGCCCGAGGGTGGTTATAGCCAAAATTATTGCATCGGGGGTTTGCTTGGGAAGCGGGGGTTCAGCCGGCAGAGAGGGACCTATTGTCCAGATAGGCAGTGCGTTCGGTTCCTCGGTTAGCCAGATTTTGAATCTGTCTGTCAATGAAAGAAAGATTCTGGTGGGCTGCGGAGCAACGGCGGGTATAGCTGCAACCTTTAATGCCCCGATTGCAGGTGTTATCTTTTCCGTTGAACTTATTTTGCTTGAATTAAAAACCGAATCGTTTGTACCTCTTGTTGTTTCTTCCGTATTTGCCACTGTAATATCAAGGTTGTTTTTAGGGAGTAACCCTGCCTTTATTGTTCCTCCATACCATTTTCAATCGCTCTATGAACTATTCTTTTATCTTGCTTTGGGTATATTTGCAGGTTTTATAGGTATAACCGAATCAAAACTGCTCTACAAAGTTGAAGACGTTTTTGATTATATGAAAATTCACCCAATAGCAAAGCCCGTTATAGGCGGTGCAATGTTAGGTGTTATAGGGCTTGGATTTCCTCAAGTTTTCGGTGTTGGGTATGAATCCATAAGCTCTTTGCTTAATTTTAATTATGGAAATCCGAGCATCTATCTTGCATTTATACTCTTTCTTTTGCTTATAGCTAAGATGCTTGCTTTGTCTATTACGCTCGGTTCGGGCGGCTCAGGCGGTGTATTTGCTCCGTCTTTGTTTATAGGAGCAGTAGGCGGAACACTTTTTGGAATTATAGTTAATATGCTCTTTCCTTCAATCAGTGCTCCATATCCCGCATACAGCTTAGTTGGTATGGCAGCCGTTTTTGCAGCCGCAAGCAGAGCAATCCTGACGTCCATAATTATGGTTTTTGAGATGACACGTGACTATAAAATTATTATACCTTTAATCTTTGCCTGTGTAGTTGCCGATGTTGTAAGCTCAATTTTCTATAAAGACACAATATATACGGAAAAACTTTCAAGAAGAGGTATAAAAATACCGAAGGGACTTGAAGCTAATATGATGAGATACAAACATATAGAGGAGATAATGGTTAAAAATGTCCTTACTGTAAAGGAACGTGAAACCGTAAAATCGGTTAAGAATAAAATACTGAAAACAGGGCATCACGGATTCCCAATAATAGACAATTACGGCAACCTTATCGGAATAATAACAGGGGAAGATATAATTAATTATGATAATGACGAACTAAATATATGCCGCGTGGATAAGGTGTGTGAAAGACGGTTGATAGTTACATACCCCGATGAAACATTTGATAAAGCTTGGGAGAAAATGAGCAGCCACGGTATATCTCATCTGCCTGTTGTGGATAGAAATAACCCTAACAAACTTTTGGGTATGATAACAAAAACTGACATAATTTTGCATAAACCCTAATCAATGAATACGTAAGCATATTGCTTACTAAAATTCATATTTTTTAAACTTTTTTGCCAAACAATCTCAAGTCTATAAAACTACCTTTTTATACAGGCTAATTGCTGCCCGCCTGCCAGTTCAAAAAACTCTCTTTCTCTTTTTTATGTTAATATTCTTTTCTATATGGCTAAAAAAATAAAAAAAGATTAGAAAATTGGATAAATTTAATTTTTTTACTTGACATCCGATATATAAATAGGGTAAAAGTGGTCTAAAGTGGGTGTTAGTGGATGTTTAGAGGAAGATTTGATTATTCGATTGATGATAAGGGTAGAGTAAAAATACCTCCTAAATTTAAGGAAACGCTTAAAAGTAAAGGTATTTCCACACTCGTTATGACTGTGTTTGATGAGTGTATCTATGCCTACCCCCAAGATGTGTGGGAAGAGTTGGAAAAAAAAGCCGTTAATCTTCCTTTAACGAATAAAGCCGCAAGACGATTTAAGAGGATGTTTTTCTCATCCGCTCAAGATGTGAATCTCGATAAGCAGGGCAGGGTTCTTATACCGTCTGTCTTGAGAGAAGAGGTTTCGATAGAAAAAGATGTTGTTATGCTCGGGAACTTAGACCATATAGAAATTTGGACAAAGGAAAAATGGGATAAGGAGTCCTCGGCACTCAGGGAGTCGGAGGAAGAACTGGCGAGTCAAATCGAAGATTTGGGTATATTCTAATGCTCCACAAAAGTGTTTTGCTTAACGAAACCATATTTGCCATAAACCCGCAAAGTGGCGGAATTTATGTTGACATGACGCTTGGAGCCGGAGGGCATACAAGAAAACTGCTTGAAAAATCCGCTCCGGATGGAATCGTTATAGCATTTGATAAAGATGAGAAGGCAATATCTTATGCAAGTGAAACACTAAAAAGGGAGTTTAAAGACAGGCTTATTTTGGTGCACGATAACTATTCAAACTGTCTTGCAAGGGTTAGAGAGTTTGGTTTTGATAAAGTTGATGGAGCTGTGATGGATTTGGGGCTGTCGTTAGACCAGATAAAAGGTCAGGATAGAGGATTTTCGTTTTTGACCGACGGTCCGCTGGATATGAGGATGGATAAAAGAAAGCCTTTAACTGCTGAAAAGATTGTCAACGGTTGGGAAGAAAACGAGCTTGCTAATATCTTGCGTATTTATGGAGAGGAGAGATTTGCAGGCAGGATAGCAAGAAATATCGTAAGAAAAAGACCTATACGCTCCACAAAGGAGCTTGCAAGTATAGTTGAGTTGTGCATTCCAAGACATCTTTATAAGAAAACCCACCCTGCAACAAGGGTTTTCCAAGCATTAAGAATAGTAGTGAATGATGAGTTGGAGAGTTTACAAAAAGGATTAACTGATGCCATAGAGCTGCTTAAATCAAATGGAACAATATGTGTAATCTCTTTTCATTCTTTGGAAGATAGAGTGGTTAAAAATATATTTAGAGAATTTAAGCAAAAAAAGGAGTTAAGACTGATAAATAAAAAACCTATACTGCCGTCTAAAAGCGAGGTAATGTCAAACAGGAGGGCTCGCAGCGCAAAACTCAGATGTGCGGTAAAGGATAATAGGTTAAATTAAGGGAGGGTGGAGATGGTTGACTATGCTCAAAGTGCCGTAAAAAGCCAGGTAAAAGTCAAAAGCAAGGCATCGTCGGTGTCGTTGGAGGTAGCTGTTCCTCAGTTTGGTTTTGCGTTAATCATAGCTGTGCTTATTTACGTATTGGGGTATCAAAACAGCACAATTTCACAGGTACAGCACGGCTTAAACATTAAGAGAGCCAGACTTATGGAGCTTGAAATGCAGATGGCTTCTTTGCAGGCAAGAAGGGCTCACATTTTAAGTTCGGGTTCGATTGTTGCCGAAAGTGTCTCTAAAAATATGAAGTTGGCTAAGAATATCCAGATAGTCTATTGAATGCAACAAGATACAAATTTGTCCTGTTTGTCATATCATCTCTTTTTATCATTGCCTTAATAAAGTCCTTTGATATAGCCGTAGTTCACCATAAATACTACATTTCCCAATATACGAAAAATGTTTTCAGGGTTTCAAAACAAAAAGGGAAAAGGGGTGCCATATACGATTTGTCCGGTGATATTTATGCGATAGACTACCCTACTTACTCCATTTTTGTTGACCCGAACTATTTTTTTAAAGATATAGAATTTCATATGAAACACGATAGGATGAAGGATTATAAACAAAAAGTAGGAGATTTTATTAAAAGACTGTCGAATTTTATTAACATTGCTCCCTCAACGCTTCAAAATATAATTGATAAGAACAGACAGAAGCATTTTATAGTCTTAAAAAGAGGGATAAGCCTCAAAGAGTTTAAACTTTTTACGAAGGGTTTTATGCCGAGCAGCTTTGGATTTATAAAAAAATATAAAAGATATTACCCTGACGGCGAATATTCAGCTCACGACATAGGATTTTGTTTTTCTAACGGAAACGGTGCCGAAGGGCTTGAAAAGTACTACAACGCTTACTTAAAAGCCTTTAGCGAAAAAAATATAGTGCCCATAGATGCATATAAGTATAAAAATATACAAATACCAATAGACGGTGATAATTTGTATATCTCTCTAAACAGGGATATACAGGATTTTGTGCATATAAATCTCAAAAAAACTGTTGAAGAGCATAAAGCACAAAGCGCTGCGGTAATTGTGATGAATCCACAAAACGGTGCCGTAATTGCTATGGATTCGTACCCTTTTTACAACAACAACAGATATTACGAATTTAAGTATAAAAATATAAGAAACAGAGCTGTTGCCGACGTATTCGAGCCGGGAAGCGTTTTTAAGCTGGTTACTATGTCTGCGGCTCTGGATTCCAGCATATTTAAGGGGAACGAGATTTTATATTGCGAAAACGGGAGGTGGAGGCTTAAAAATAAAATAATCCACGATGCCCACAGGTTCAAGTGGCTGAGCTTTGATAATGTATTTGTCTATTCAAGCAATATCGGCAGTGCCAAAATAGCTTTAAAGATGGGAAAAAAGGTCTTTTACAGATATTTAATCAAATACGGTTTTGGAAAAAAAACAGGAATCGATACGATTTCAGAATCAAAAGGGTTGGTTAAGGATATATTCAGAGTTGGAGATATAGACTTGGCTAATATGGCGTTTGGTCAGGGAATTGGTGTAACGGAAATCCAACTTGCAAGAGCCTATAGTGTCATAGCCAACGGAGGATATCTTGTTAGTCCGCATTTTATGAAATTTATCAAAAAGGGCGACAGATATGCGGCAAAATACGAGGTTAAAAAACAGAGAATATTGAAAAGTTCAACGGTAAAAAGAATTAAGAAAATTTTATACAGCGTTGTTGAAAGGGGAACAGGAAAAAAAGCAGCCGTTAAAGGTTATTACGTTGCCGGAAAGACAGGCACAGCTCAAGTGCCGAAAAAGGGTAGTTATAAGTCAAAAGAGTATGTAGCATCTTTTGTCGGTTTTGCTCCCGTCAACGCACCGAGAATAGTTGTTGCGGTTTCTGTGTTCAATCCCCAAAAAGGCGGATTTTACGGCGGGACCGTGGCTGCACCACTGTTTTCCAAAATAGTTAATTTTGCCTTACACTACTACGGCATTAAGCCGACAAAATAGGTTTGTAAATCAATTAAATTATAGGTATAATTCCTACCCTTATGAGAGAACAGGTTGAACTTCTGTCACCGGCAGGAAACATAGAGAAGATAAAAACGGCTATCAATTACGGAGCGGATGCTGTTTATACGGGATATAAAAGTTTCGGTTTGCGCTCAAGAGCCGGCAACTTAGATAAAAATGGTTTGAAAGAGGCTTTGGAGTATGTGCATAAAGCAAACAGGAAGCTCTATTTAACACTTAATTCCTATCTTTTTGATGAGGAATTTGACGAGTTGGTGGATTTTATCAAATTTTTAAACAACTATCCGCCGGATGCGCTTATTGTGTCTGATATGGGTGTTTTGAGTCTGATTAATGAACTGAGCGATATCCCTGTTCATATAAGCACGCAGGCGAATATAACAAACTCTTATGCCGCCAACTTCTTAAAGCCCTTTAACGTTGAGCGTATTGTTCTTGCAAGAGAGATGACAATAGGCGATATAAAACTTTTTGCAGACAAAAGCAGAGTGGATGTTGAGGTTTTTATTCACGGAGCTATGTGTATGGCATATTCCGGCAGATGTTTTTTGAGTGCCTATTTTACAAACAGAAGCGCAAACAGGGGAGACTGTGCCCAAAGCTGCAGGTGGAAATATAAGCTGGTTGAAGAAAAAAGGGAAGATGAACCTATATACCTTGAAGAGCATAAAGAAGGAACGTTTATTTTCAACTCATACGATATGTGTGCAATGCCCATACTCGATGAGATAGTTGATGCAAATGCGGCTTCTTTAAAAATAGAGGGGAGGATGAAGAGCGTTTATTACGTAGCCGTTGCAACCGCCGTTTACAGAAAAGCGCTCGATGATATATTAAACGGACGGAACTTTAAGGATAATATCGATTATTATATGAACGAGCTTAAAAAGATAAGCCACAGACCCTATTCTTTGGGTTTTTATAAAAATCAACCCAAACAGTATGTTCAATCATCAGGTTATCAAAGGGATTGTAACTTTGTCGGTGTTGTGGAAAAGGTGGATGTCGATAAAATATTTATAAAGGTGAGGAATCAGATAAAACCGGGCAGGTATGAATTTTTTACAAAAGATGCAAAGGTTGTGCCTGTAGAGATAGATAAGCTGTATGATATAAATTCAAACGAAAAGACGGTTGGCAATCCGAATGAATTTTTGTATATTAAGTGCTATGTTGATGTTGAAAGGCGGGATATTTTAAGAAAATGCGAATCCAAGCCGGCAATTTGAAGTATAAAAAGATTAAATACATAAAAGACGATAGGCTCAGACCAACAAGAAATATTGTTAAAAAGTCTTTTTTTGATACCATCTTGCCGATTATAGACGGATGCGTTTTTTTGGATTTGTTTGCCGGTGTCGGTTCTGTAGGAATTGAAGCTCTCTCAAGAGGAGCAAAAGAGGCTATCTTTGTGGATAACTCCTTCAGAAGCATAAAAGTGATAAAAGAAAATATAGTTTTGTCAGGTTGCAAGGCAAAGTCTGTTGTTGTAAAATCTGATGCTGCAAGTTTTGTGTGTAATAACGATATTATGAAAAGAGT
>WGCD01000074.1 GCA_015493995.1 Desulfurellaceae bacterium | reverse complement strand
ACTTAAAAGATATTAAGATAGATGTCGAATACATCGTTTACAACGCTTTTTTATTGTTAGATAAGAATAAGAAGACAAAGGATTATATATCTAAGGATAAACTTTCTAAAATAAAAGAGCTGTTAAACTCTTTGAGTTATGAAGCTCTTGAGAGACTTGCTGAAAGTATGGATTCCAAAGATATAAAACAACTTATTAAAGGTAAGATTAAAGAGGCTATGGACAGATATGCCGATGAATCCAATATCTTAACAGCTTCGTTTATTACTATGGCTTCACCCCTTATTGAAGATAACGAGAAAGTGGTTGATGTTATCGTTAAAGAGATTGGCTCAATATTAACGGACGATGTTACTAAAAGAAAAGTTGCAGAGAGTATTTATATTTCTTTTGAGAGGGAATTTTTGGATAGTACACCTGAATATACCATAAAAAAAACGGGTTTCGGTTCCTTTGATGATATTGCCAAAACCTTGGGGTCAAAGGTTAGTGAGCTCTTTGACAGGCTGTCAGTTAAAGATAAAATTATTGATAGTGCCGTAGGCGGCTTAAAAAGCGATGTTTTGGCTAAGCAATTGACGAAGTTAATGAAGGATATTGCAGACAGATATACATTTAACGACATTATTGGCACTATCCGACCGGATATAGTGAAAAAACTTCCCTCTATGGCTGTGAATAATCTTTTGTATGTTATCAGAAAAGAGAGTGAAATGATATTCAATTTCGATATTGCTAAGATAGCAAAAGAGAAACTTGATAAACTCGATATATCGGATATAGAGGATGTTGTTTTAAATATCAGTAAAGACCAGTTTAAATATATAAATATATTCGGCGGTATATTGGGTTTTTTGATAGGTTTGGCAGAGGTTCTTATAAGCTTAACCCATCTTCATTAACAATCAGTCAGCTAAATTTTTTATCTACTTAATTGTTATGCTTAAAATATAGAGGATTAGATATTATAAAGTCTCTAATATATAAAAAAAGTTGCAAATAGTATCCAAATAGTGTATATATGCATTGATTGAGTTTGGAATATTGTTTGCTAATAAAATTTTTGTTGACAGGATGGTAAATACAGTTTATTATCCAAAAACAACGTTTTTTAGTACGAGGAGAGTTTGGTGGCTAAGAAGAATTTGGTCGGATTGGATATAGGGAGATATTATACGAAGATAGTTGAACTTGATAGTAAAAAAGGTGTTCCTGTTGTTAAAAAGGCTGTAAGAGAAAGAACGCCGGATTTAATTTCAAGCCAAGAAGAGATTGATATAGACGTTATGTCTGAGTTTCTAAATTCGCTGTTTTCTCAATATAAAATTAAAAACAGAAATGTTGCTTTTGCTTTAAACAGCTCTTACGTTATTACAAAAACGGTTTCCATGCCGCTTGTGGTCGATGAAGAGATTGAACAGGCTGTTATGTGGGAAGCAGAACAGTATGCACCTTTTGGAATGGAACAGGTTAACGTAAGCTATCAAATTATGGAGAAAGATAAAGAAAAAAACGAGATGACGGTTTTGATAGTTTTAACCAAAAAAGATATAGTTGAATCTTTTGTTTCGGCTTTAAAAAAAGCCAAAATTCATATAAAAATACTTGATGTTGACGTTTTTGCATTATCGAATGCATTTTTCAAAAACGAAAGTGATATGAAAAGCAAGCACAATATGCTTGTTGATGTAGGTCACCACTCTACAAAAATCGTATTTTTAAAAAACGAGGTGCCTACATTTAGCAGATATGTGGAGTTTGGCTTCGGTTCGTTGATAGAGGATGCGGCAAAAACATTCGGTGCTTCGGAAAGTGAAATCAGTCTTATACTTGAAACCTCCAAAGACGAAGCAAAAGAAGAGTCTCTAATAGCTTTTATAAACGACAAAATAGCAAGGCTTTATTCACAGCTTCAAAATTCAATCAGCTTTTATGAAAATAACGTTTTAAACGCTTACGAGGATATAGATAATATTGTATTTTCGGGTGTGTTTGGTGTGCTTTTCGACTACCTTAAACCCGGAATACCTGCGGAATTATCAAGTAAGAATATTGTTAGATTTAATCCGTTTGGTGCGTTTTCTTTTGAAGGCAGTGTGAGTGACGATTTAAGCGGCTCTTTGAGTTCATTTTATGGTGTTGCCGTTGGATTGGCGGTTAGAGAGTTATGATAGAAATTAATTTATTGGGAACAACCAAGACAAAGTCAAAAATAAAATCGTACGGTACGAAAGGTGATAAGGGTAATTTATTAACCCTGATAATGATAGCAATAGTGGTGATTGAGGTTATTGTATTAGCTTTATATACGCTGCATTTAAACAACAAGGTGGATATTCTGACTCAAAAAAGAAACAGTTTAAGGAACGTTGAAAGAGAGGTTAGGGTCATCAAAGCTAAGCTTAAACAAGTTCAATTGATGACAACCACAATAAAAAATCTTGAAAAAGGAAGAGGCATTGCATACAGAAACTTAAAAAACATAGCGGATGTTATGCCTAACGGATTGTGGCTTGTTAAAGTTGATAAAAAAGGCAAAACAATAAGGATTGAAGGAAAGAGTTTTACAACGGAAGCCGTAGCTCAATATATGACAAATTTGGGGAATTTAAAGGATGTTTCGAAGGTTAATTTCGATAGTAGAGGGCTTGTAAGACTATCTTCTAACCGTGGTGGCGATGTTTATAGATTTTACATTACTGTCTTTTTAAAGGATTGACGTATGAGTAATAAAGAAGAATCCGGCTCAATGTCAAACGGCACCAAAGTTTTGCTGCTGCTACTTTTAATTATTGCCGTTGCCGGAGTGTGGTACTATTTCTATTATATGGATACATCCGCAAAGATTGACAAGTTGAACTCCTCTATTGAGAGACTGTCGAAATTTAAGAGAGAACTTCCTATTTTGCGTGTTAAATATAAAAAAGCACAAGAAGAATTTGCCGTTTACAAAAAAGAGCTGCCTCTAAAAGAGGAAATCCCGTCTCTATTAGTAAAATTAACCGATATTATAAAAAGCAAGGATGTTGCCTTAATGTCTTTTAAGCCTAAAAAAGCCGTTGCTAAAAAAATATATTATATTAAACCTATAGATATATCCATTGTTGCTACATATAGAAATTGCGGTGCCGTATTCGAGGATGTTTCTAAAATGAAAAGGCTGTTTAAGGTTAAAAACTTTTCTTTGTCTAATCCTAAAATTTTAAGTTCCCAAAAGGTATTGTTGAGAGTTAAATTTAGTGCGGAAACGTATTATTTTAAACAAAATAACCGCTCTAAGAAAAGGTAGGTTTATGAAAAAGTTCGTTTCTGTTTTGATGATATTTTTATTTACTTTAACATTGGACATATCAGGATGTTTAAATTCTTTTGCGTTTGAACTGACTATAAAAAGAGACCCGTTTATGGACCTTATAAAATTAAAAGAACTCAAAGAGAAGGAGAAGGTTGTTTTTAATAACTACAAAATTAGTGAAGATAGAAAAATCGAAGAGAGAATTAATTCCGTAGTTCATTCGATTTCTATAAAAATGGTTGTTGTTAGTAAAAACAACCCTAAGATGGACGCGGCTTTGATAGTAGGTCCTTCCGGAGAACCTGTTGTAGTTTATAAGGACTACAGGTTGGCAAAGGATGTATATGTTTCTAAAATAATAAATAATGGCATAGTTTTATCCTTTGAAACAAAAAAAGGAATAAAAAATGCTACAGTCAAAATGAAGACAAATAAAAAGTGAAAGGTAGGTGATTGTCGTGAACAAAACGGTTTTAAAAGTCAGTCTTGTTTATATAATTTTTATGTTAATCGGCATAAATGCTTATTCTTTGGATGTTAAGGCGGTTAACTTCCAAAATGGTGCTTTTAACCTTAATTACATTTCGGCAAAAAAGCTTACATATAACAAGATGTTGTTCGACAATCCCAAAAGATTGATTATAGATATATTTAATGTCAGCAGGTGTTCTTTTTGCAAAAAAGGGATTTTGAGGATGGCAAACGAATCTATAAAGGCAAGGATAAGTTTTCACGGTAAAAAGTCGAAAGATGTAGTTTATTACAAATATAAAAAACCCGTATTAAGGGTTGTTTTTTCCTTTGAAGAGTTGTCTCAGGTTCCAAACTATAAAATAATAGATAAACCGGGTGATTTCAGGGTTTCCTTTGCAAAGATTAGAAGAGGCGAAAATGTTCTGGAGCGTGTTTCATTTAGAAAGTTTAAAACCTACGAAATGGTTGTGGCACTTTTGAAGAAAAAGCCGTCATATCAGGTTTATAAAGACAAAAACGTTGTGTATTTAACCATTAAAAACGCTGTTGCAACAGATAGCGCTTTGGAGGAACAGACTCTGTCGGATATATCTAAAAGCATAGCGAGCATTAAGCCTGTAAAGGTAGCAAAAAATATTACAAAATATGCAATATATATGAAATCTGCGGCTTTGTTTAAAAGGGATTATTCCGATAAAAGACATATTTATCTTATATTTGAACTGCCTAAGACTGGACAAAAGAGTGCTGCGGTCGATAAGGTTAAAGAGTTAAAAACAAAAAAGAAAACTACTATATCTGAAAATAATCATAAGAAGAAACCTCAATATACCGGTAAAAAAATATCGTTTAATGTTAGGAATGCCGATATACACGATATATTCAGAGTTTTTTCTCAAATTAGCGGTTTGAATTTTATAACAAGTAACGACGTTAAAGGCACATTAACAATGGAGCTTAAAGATGTTCCGTGGGACCAGGCTTTTGCATTGATACTGCAGCAAAAAGGGCTTGTTGCCGAGAAGGAAGGCAATATTATCAGAATAACAACAGCCTCTCAAATGCAAAGAGAAAAATCCCAGGAATTAAAGGCAATTCAAGAGAAGCAGGAATTGGAGAGGGCTAAAAACGCCATTACGGAGGTTATAAGCTTGAACTACATAACGCCGGATTATGCCATGAAGATAGTTAACAATCTTCTTTACAAGAAAAAATCACAGTCGGGTTTTGTTGTTGCTGATATGAAAAATAATGCTGTTATTTGTCACGATACAAAACAGAATATAGAAAAAATAAAACAGATTATTAGCACCATAGACAAGAGAAAAAAAGCAGTAGAGATAGATGCAAGGATAGTTGAAATAAATAAGACGTTTGAAAGGCAACTTGGAATTCAATGGGGCGGAGCATACTATAATGCGGGTATTAACAACAGCAGTACATTTTTCGGTATCGGAGGTGCTACATCACCTGTTTCAATTAACTCTGCCGGAAATCATATAGCTCCCTCTGCCAATTTCCAGTCTAACAACTTTGCTGTCAATCTACCCACTACACTTTCTGATGCGCCTGTTTCGAGTATGAGTCTTGCAATAGGTAATGTCCTGGCAAATTATAATCTGGATTTGAAATTAACTGCCGGTGAAGTAGAAGGTTATTCAAAGGTTTTATCCTCACCGAGAGTTATTACACTTGATAATGAGCCTGCTAAAATAGAGAGCGGTCAGGAAATTCCGTATCAGGAATCTGCAGGAGCTTCGGGCGCCACAAGTGTTAGCTTTAAAAACGCTACTCTTTCTTTGGAGGTAACACCACACATAACAAACAACAACCAAATCATATTAAAAATTAAAGTTAGCAAAGACTCTCCTGACTTTGCTCATGCTGTCAACGGAGAACCTCCTATTAATACAAACACGGTAGATACGACTGTTGTTTTATCAAACGGTCAAACCGTTGTTTTGGGTGGTTTGATACAAAAAACAAATCTCAAGTCAACAAGCGGCGTTCCGGGATTAATGAGGATTCCTCTGCTGGGATGGTTATTTAAGACAAAAAGATACTACAATCCGGAAAATGAACTGTTTATCTTTGTTACTCCTAAGATAGTTAAGAGCAATTAGCCGTTTAAGAATCTTATTGGATAAAGAGACGGCTGATTTTTTGAAAGAGCGAAGAAGAGTTACTTTCTCGCTCTTTTTATTTTGTTTTATTCCTCAATATATGTATAATTTGAGTCGAGATTTTAGTGAGAAAAGTGAAACAAATATCTTAGTTTTGTTTATCGGAATTGAAAATGAAATCAATAGTTAACAGAAAAGCAAGACACGATTATGAAATCATAGAGGCATACGAGGCAGGGATAGAGTTAAAAGGCAGTGAGGTCAAGTCTATACGCAACGGTTCAGCCAACCTGAAGGACAGCTTTGCGGAGATTGACCACGGCGAGGTCTATGTTAATAATTTCCATATAAGTCCGTATAAATTTGCTTCGACCTTTGCCAATCACGACCCCTACAGAAAGAAAAAACTTCTCCTTCATAAATCTCAGATAAGAAAACTCATAGGTAAAACACAAGAAAAGGGCTTGACGCTTATACCTTTAAAGGTGTATTCTAAAAACGGCAGGATAAAGATGGAGATAGCCTTGGCAAAAGGAAAGAAACTGTATGACAAAAGAAGGGATATAAAAAAGAGAGACTTGCAAAGAGAACAGGAACGAGCGCTTAATGAGTTCAAATAGCCTAAATCGTTAAAAATTAATATAATATTAAGTGCTGCGTATTTATGTTAGCGTTACTTATTAGGGGTGGTCTATGCCGAAAAGAGAAGATTTGAAAAAGATTATGATTGTAGGCTCAGGTCCTATTGTGATAGGTCAGGCTTGTGAGTTTGACTATTCCGGGACGCAAGCCTGTAAAGCACTCAAAGACGAGGGGTATGAGATTGTTTTAATAAACTCCAATCCGGCTACGATTATGACAGACCCCATGCTTGCCGATAGAACCTACATTGAGCCGATTACCGTTGAGTTTATGGAGCAAATAATCAAAAAAGAAAGACCTGATGCCCTACTGCCCACTCTCGGGGGACAAACTGCTTTGAATGCGGCTATGGACTTATATAAAGAAGGTGTTTTGGACAGATATGGAGTAGAGATGATAGGTGCAAATGCCGAGGTGATAAATAGAGCCGAGGATAGAGAACTGTTTAAACAAGCTATGGCTGAAATTCACCTTAAAGTTCCGGCTTCAGGCGTTGCACACAACCTTGAAGAAGCATATAGGGTTGTTGATAAAATAGGATTTCCCGTCATTATACGCCCGTCTTTTACGCTTGGCGGAACGGGGGCGGGAGTTGCATACAACAAAGAGGAGTTTGAGAATGTCGTAAAATGGGGTATAGACCAAAGCCCTGTGAACGAGGTTTTGATTGAACAGTCAGTTTTGGGCTGGAAAGAGTATGAATTTGAGGTAATGAGAGACAAAAAAGATAATGTATTTATTATCTGTTCAATAGAAAATTTCGACCCTATGGGGATTCATACCGGTGATTCCATAACCATAGCCCCGGCTCAAACGTTAACGGATAAGGAGTATCAGATATTGAGAGATGCTTCTATCGATGTTATACGAAAAATAGGCGTGGAGACGGGGGGCTCAAACATACAGTTTGCCGTTAACCCTGAAAACGGTGAGTTTGTTGTTATAGAGATGAATCCGAGGGTTTCTCGCTCAAGTGCGCTTGCTTCAAAGGCAACCGGTTTTCCTATAGCAAAATTTGCAGCACTTTTGAGTGTGGGATATACGCTCGATGAGATACCCAATGACATAACCAAAAAAACACCGGCAAGTTTTGAACCTGTTCTTGATTATGTTGTAACGAAAATACCGCGCTTCACATTTGAGAAGTTTAATACAAAAGACGAGCTCGGAACACAGATGAAAAGTGTCGGCGAGGTTATGTCCATAGGAAGAACATTCAAGGAGTCTTTGCAAAAAGCGATATGCTCATTGGAATACGGTTGGGATGGATTTGTTGAAATGAAGTGTAATGACGAGGAGCTTAAAGACAGACTTATTCATCCAAACTCAAAGAGAATTTTATATATAGGTGAGGCGTTCAGAAGAGGCTATACAATAGATGATATTTTTAATTTTACATATATAGACAGATGGTTTTTGTTTAATATCAAGCAGATAATAGACAAGGAAGAGGAGATAAAGAAGACGGGATTAAACGAAAATAATATAAGAGAGCTTAAAGAGTACGGTTTTTCCGATTCAAGGATAGCGAGACTTGCTTCATTAAAGGAAAGTGATGTCAGAAAATTAAGAAAAGATGCAAATACCTCAAACGTATATAAAATGGTTGATACCTGTGCGGGGGAATTTGAAGCCTATACGCCCTATTTTTATTCCACTTATGAGGATGAGAACGAGTCAATAGCCTCAAATAACAAAAAGGTTGTGGTGCTTGGAAGCGGTCCTAACAGGATAGGGCAGGGTATTGAGTTTGACTACACCTGTGTTCACGGCTCTTTGGAGTTGAGAAACGAGGGTTATGAAGCCATAATGGTTAACTGCAACCCTGAAACCGTTTCAACGGACTACGACATATCCGACAGATTGTATTTTGAGCCTTTGAATTTTGAAAATGTTATGAATATAGTGGATAATGAAAAACCGTTCGGTGTTATAGTTCAATTCGGAGGGCAGACACCCCTGAAGTTGTCTATGGATTTGAAAAATTCCGGTGTTTCGATTTTGGGTACTGACCCAAAAAGCATAGATATGGCTGAAGACAGAGAGCTGTTTAGAAATTTGATTAACAAATTAAAGCTGCTGCAGCCTGAAAGCGGAATAGCCAAATCTGTTAAAGAGGCTGTCGATATTGCACATACTATAGGTTATCCTGTTTTGGTTAGACCTTCTTACGTTTTGGGCGGCAGGGCAATGATGATTATATACAACGAGGAGCAGCTCAATGAGTATGTCGAAGAAGCCGTTGAGGTAACAGGCGACCATCCTTTACTGGTGGATAAATTCTTGGAGGATGCAATAGAGGTTGATGTTGATGCCGTCAGTGATTCAGAGGAGACTGTTGTTGCGGCTGTTATGGAACACATAGAGGCAGCAGGTGTTCATTCGGGAGACTCCGCTTGTTCCATTCCGCCGAGAACATTGAAAAAAGACATTGTAAACGAGATAAAAAGGCAGACGAGGCTGCTTGCCAAAGAGCTTAATGTTGTCGGATTGATAAATATTCAATTT
Source organism: Desulfurellaceae bacterium (assembly GCA_015493995.1). Taxonomy (GTDB): domain Bacteria; phylum Campylobacterota_A; class Desulfurellia; order Desulfurellales; family Hippeaceae; genus S144-51. The sequence continues at coordinate 3,355 of WGCD01000074.1, read as the reverse complement.
GCCGTAAAAAACGATAGAGTCTATATTCTGGAGGTAAATCCACGCGCATCGAGGACAGTTCCGTTTGTTAGCAAGGCTACAGGTGTTCATTGGGCTAAAATTGCAACTCAGGTGATAATGGGAAAGAAACTCAGAGAGTTGGGAGTAAAAGAGGTTGAGCCTAAGTACTATGCGGTAAAAGAATCCGTATTTCCGTTTGTAAAATTTCCAAATGTTGACATAACCTTGGGTCCTGAGATGAAATCAACCGGTGAAGTGATGGGTATATCCGACGATTTCCCAACCGCTTACTACAAGGCTCTGCTTGCAGCCGGTATGAGATTGCCCGAAAAGGGAAGTATATTCTTATCCCTTGCCGATAACGATAAACCCCAGGGCATATTCATAGCCTCTAAATTGATAGAGTTGGGTTTTGATGTATATTGCACAAAGGGCAGTTATGAATATCTGAAAAAAGAGGGTGTGAATGTTAAATATGTTAAGAAAATCAGTGAAGGAAGACCGAATATACTTGACAAAATGAAAAACGGCAATATACAATTTTTGATAAATACGCCCTCAGGGAAGCGCTCCAGGACAGATTCGTTTTACATAAGAAGAACCGCTTTGACTATGAATATACCGTATTGTACGACAATATCGGGAGCAATAGCTGCAACTAGGGCAATAGAGACAAAAATCAAAGGAAAAGCTGTAGAGGTTGAGTCCATACAGGAGTATTACAAAAAGAGAGGTTAATTATGGCTGAAAAGGTATTGATGACACCGCAGGGTTATGAAAAACTAATTAAAGAGATGGAAGATTTACAAAAAAATCAGCGTCCTGCGATTATTAAGGAGATTGAAGAGGCAAGAGCAAAGGGAGATTTGAGTGAAAATGCGGAATACCACGCAGCAAAAGAAAAACACGCTTTGATAGAAAATAGAATTTCCGAGCTGTCCAAAAAGATAAACAACGCACAGGTGGTTGACCCAAACAGCATATCCAAAGACAGAGTGGGTTTTGGGTGCAGCGTTGTTTTGTATGATGTGGATAAGGACGAAACGGTTGAATATATGATTGTAGGCGAGGACGAATCAGACCCTAACAACGGAAAAATATCTATAAACAGCCCTATTGCAAAAGCGCTGCTCGGCAAAGAAGAGGGCGATGATATTTTGGTTAAGGTGCCTGCAGGAGACAGAAGGTTTGAGATAGAAGAGATTAAATAATGAAGCTTGAGGTATGTGAAAATAAACGGATTGCAAAAAACACCTTCTCTTTGAAGATAGATAACCCCGCTCTTTTTGATGCCTCACCGGGGCAGTTTTTTATGGTTAAAATAAATGATTTTGACTATCCTTTGCTGAGAAGACCTTTTAGTATAGCCGATTTTAGCGACAGGTACATAGAAATCATATACAAGGTAGTCGGAGAGGGAACAAAAATTTTGGCGGGCAAACAAAAAGGAGATTTTTTGGATTTGCTTGGTCCTCTTGGCAACGGATTTGGTGATATTAAAAAAGGTAAAAAGATTTTTCTTGTTGGCGGAGGCATAGGCGCTGCGCCTTTGATATATCTTTCAAATACTCTGAAAAGTATGTACGGCATTAGTTATGAAGCGTATTTCGGTTTCAATACAAAAGATGAGATATATGTTGATTTTGGAAAAACAGCAACTATGGACGGAAGCTCGGGTTATGCGGGCAATGTAGTTGATATGATAGAATCACAACTCGACGAGAACTGCCTTGTTCTTGCCTGCGGTCCTACTTTGATGCTTAAACGATTGGCGTATGTTTGTTATCAGAAAAAGTGCAGTATGAAGGTTTCTTTGGAGTCGAGAATGGCATGCGGAATAGGCGTGTGTTTGGGGTGTGTCGTTGAAACAACCGACAAGGATTTTAAAAGGGTTTGCGTTGAAGGACCTGTTTTTGATTATAGGGAGATAGAATGGCAAGCTCTGTAAATTTAACCGTTAAACTCGGTTCTTTAATATTTAAAAATCCTGTTTTGACGGCATCTGGCACGTTCGGATATGCATCCGAATATAAAAATTATATGGATTTAAATGCCCTTGGCGGTTTTGTTGTTAAGGGTTTGAGTGTTAATCCGAAAAAGGGCAACAAACCGCCGAGAATAGTTGAAACACCATGCGGTATGTTGAATGCAATCGGTTTACAGAATGTTGGTGTTGATAAATTTATTAAAGAAAAGCTGCCTTTGCTTGAAGATGTGGATGCCCACATAATCGCAAATATATACGGAACAAAAGCAGAGGAATTTATTAAGTTGGCTGAAAGGTTGGAGGGTGTTGGCAGGGTTTCGGCTTTGGAGGTTAATGTTTCCTGCCCGAATGTTTCAAAAGGAGGGGCTTTGTTCGGCAAGAATCCGAACGAGGTTGTTAAGCTTGCAAGCTCCGTTAAAAAACACACCTCCAAGCCTGTTATAGTTAAATTGACACCAAATGTTGACGATATTGCAGTAATTGCCAAAGCTGCCTGTGATGGCGGTGCAGATGCCGTTAGTTTGATAAATACCATTACCGGTATGGTTATAGACACCAAAACAAAAAAACCGTTTTTGGCAAATAAAACCGGCGGTTTAAGCGGTCCTGCAGTTTACCCTGTCGGCGTGAGAATGGTTTATGAGGTTTATGAAAAAATCAAAGTGCCGATTATAGGCGTTGGTGGTATATACAACAGTGATGTCGCACTTCAGTATTTAATGGCTGGTGCCGCACTTATAGAGATAGGGACGGCAAACTTCACAAAACCGGATGTAACTATTGAGATAATAAAAGGCATAAAGGAGTTTTTAAAAGTTGAGAATATTAAAAGCGTTGGTGATATTGTCGGTATTGCTCATAGCGTTTGACTCTAATGCCGCAAGCCAAATTACCCATTTTTTCAAGCTGTATTCAAACAAAACCACCGTTTTTAACTTTAAACAAACTTCTGTAAATGCTATGAGCAGGCAAAAAATCGAAAGAACCGGAACACTCACCATTAAAGCAAAAAAGAGTATGGTTTTTGACTACAAGAACGAAAGGGTCATAATAAACGATTTTGAAGCGGTTGACTATCGCGACTCTAAAAAATACACCTATAAACTGACAGGGTTTAACAAGGTTTTATTTTTGCTGTTTTTAGGAAAAGAAGATATAAACAGCCTTTTTGATATAAAAAAAATAGAGGGCGGATATGCGCTTACGCCCAAATACAAAAGCAATATAAATAAAGTATATACATATTTCAAAAACGGGCAAATTGAAAAGTTGATTATAGTTGACATATACTCAAACAGAACCATATACGAATTTTATGCTGCTGATCGCAGGCGAACACAAAGCGGAAATTGAGCCACTCCTAAAATT
>WGCD01000073.1 GCA_015493995.1 Desulfurellaceae bacterium | reverse complement strand
ATCCATAACTATCCTCGGTTGTTTTAAATTCCATAGCCGGCAGTATTTCAGCCGATTTCATAGTTTTAAAAGTTCTCTGATTAGCTATGTAAAATTGTCTGATGCTGTCAATCTCATCTCCAAAAAATTCTATTCTTAAAGGTTTATCGTAAAGGGGTGAAAAAATATCTATAATGTCTCCTCTTTTGGCATAATCGCCGAAATTCTCCACAAAATCCTTTTTTGTGTAGTACATAGAATTGAGGGCTTGAACTGCTTTTTTCATACTTATCTGTGTATTGACACCCAAAGCCATAAACTTATCAAAAAAATTCTCTTCGCTCATCATAGGTTGAAAAGCGGCATTTATGTTGGTCAATATGAACAGATTTTTTGTTTCGTTTATAATTGAATAGACAGCCCTTATTCTGTTCGACATAATTTTGTGGGAAGGGGGTATGGACGAAACGGGAGGTATTTCGTAGGAGTAAAATTTGACTACATTTATTTTTATATTGAAAAAATGTTTAAAAAAGTCCAAAGATGAAAAAACCGAGTCTATCTGGGCGTTGTCCTTGAGTATTACAACTTTAGATTGTGGTTTTTTCAACAAATAGTAGGCAAAAGCCGAATCGTATGTCATTTTATAATACAGAAACTCCCAAACCTGCCTTCAACGTTTCTTTTTGCATAATAAAATGCGGCATCTTTTGTTGAAAACGGTCCCACAACAACACGATAGAACACCTCGCCGGATATAACCACTCTGATTATTTGAACACCCTCAAGTGCTTGCGATGCTCTGTCTCTGAATTTAAGCGCATTTGCAAGAATTCTAAACGAGCCTATTTGAACATAGTAAGAGGGAGCGGGCTTGGAGGCATTTTGACTCATTGAGTCTGAAACTTGTGCGTTTAAATCTGGGTTGGTATTTATGTTTTCATCTATATTTTCATCCTGCTTGCTTTGATTTGAATTCACCCTGTTTGAAGAGAGCACGACAAGTTTAACGGGAGCCGTTCCTGTCCCTATCATACCGAGTTTTTTTGCTGCTGCATACGATAAATCTATAATTCTGTCGCCAACAAAGGGACCTCTGTCGTTTATTCTTACAACAGCCTCCCTGTGGTTGTTTAGGTTTGTAACTTGAACGTATGTGTTAAAGGGCAGGGTTTTGTGCGCTGCGGTCATAGCATACATATTGTATATCTCCCCGTCTGCCGTTCTTCTGCCGTGGAACTTGTTTCCATACCACGAAGCGGTTCCGTATTCCGTGTAGCCCGGTCGAACATACTGCTTAACCTTATAGGGATAATATCCTCCTCGAATGCGCTCAACGAGATTTCCGCCCCTTTGCACAGAGCAGGAGCTTAATGCTACAACACTGATAATTGCAATAACCACATATTTTTTATTCATAATATTTTCTCCTTTAAAGCTTTCTCTATCCCATCCGTTGAACTGCTTTCAACATCTATTTTTTCAAATATTGCAACCGTTATAGTGCCGCCTTTTATCGTTAATTTTCCGTACGGCAGAACATCTTGCGAGCCGGATATTTTAACCGGCACAATCGGTATATTCTTCTTTTTTGCTATCAATATACCGCCGTCTTTAAATACATTTTTATATTTTCTTGTCCCTTGAGGAAAAATAACCATAATTTCACTGTCTTTCTTTGTTTTTAAAGCCTTTAAGATGGCAAAAGAAGATTTTCTCGGGTTTGTCCTGTCAACCGCTATGGCACCGCTTTCTTTCAGCGCCTTTCCGAATATGGGAATTTTAAACAACTCTTTTTTCGCAAACCATATAAGGTCGAAATCGCAACAGTAAAGCAGTGCAAATATATCGAAATAGCTTTCGTGGTTAGCCATAATGATAAAAGAACCTTTCGGAAAACTGCCCTTACAAACAACTCTTACGTTACTTATTTTTAAAATATCAAAAGCCCATTTTTTTAAAACAGACCTGTTTTTGTTTTTTATAAATTTTATTGCGCAAAAAGCTGTTTTTAAAGCTATTTTCAGCCATAGAACAATGCTTTTCATAAGGTAATTTTAAATCTCGTGCCCTTTGTGCTGCTTTTGAACTCTAAGATACCGTCTATTATGCGCACGGCTTTGGCAACTATGGAAAGACCGAGCCCCGTTCCTTCTTTTTTATTCGTGTAGAACGGCTCGAAAATATGTTCTCTGTCTTTTTTGCTTATTCCGCTTCCGTCGTCTGCAACCTCCAAAACAACCCTTCCTTTGTGTTGATAAACTTTAAGCTCCACCCTGCTTTTTGCCGCATCAAAAGCATTAACTGCCAAATTAACAACTGCGTTTTTAAGCAGGTTTTTATCGCTTACTATGAAAAAATCCTCCACATCTTTAACAAACTCTATGTTTTTTGCCTTTATATGCGCATAAAGCTCAAGCTCTATATCTTTTACAAAGTCATTGGAATTAAAACGCTCAGGCTTGTAAATAACGGTTTTTGTAAATAAAAGTGTGTTGTTTACTATGTTGTTTATCCTTTTTATGCTAATCATAACGTTGTCGAATATCTCTTTCTTGCTTTCATCGTCATACAAAAGAGGAATAAGCAACTCTATGCTTGCAAGCGGATTTTTAATATCGTGTGCTATGGAGGCTGCCATCTGCCCTATAACGGCTAATTTTTCTTTTTTTCTGCTTTCTTCTTCCAACTCTACCAAACGGGTAATGTCCGAAAAAATAATAACCGCACCGACAATCCTTTCGTTATCGGTAACGGAAGATGCCGATAAACTGATTTTCTTTATTCTGTTTTTAACCTCTATCTCAACGGTTTGCGGTTTTTTGAATTTATCGATTAGTTCAAATACGTTTTTAATATTCAGATTAAACAATTTTTTAAAATCTATGTTCTTTACGCTGCTTTCGGTGACCTCAAAAACAGAACAGGCTTCGTTGTTAAAAGTCGTTATCCTGCAATCCAAATCAATGGAGCAAACCCCTGTGTTTATACTTCTTAAAATATTTTCAAGATACCTTCTGTTGTTTTCGAGTTTAATCTCAAGAAGCGTAAACTTCTTCTTTAAAAGATTGTATGACTGTTCGAGTTTTTTACTCGTCTCCAAGACGGCTTTGAACATAGCCTCTATTTTTTCTTTATCCCGGCTCATAGCAAAACCTTCAGGGCTTTAATGTAATCGCTGTTTGGGTATCTGTCCTTGAGTTTTTTAAAATAGGTTTCAGCCTCTTTTTTATCCCCGATTTTTAAGTAGGATATGGATATGTAAAAGAGCGCCCTCTCCTGATAGTCAAGATTGTTTGATAAAAGCTTAAATACTGCTATTGCTTTTTTGTATCTGTTCATAGAGTACAAATCCGTGGCTTTTATATAGTCTGCTGCGTTTTCAAACACCTTCATCTTTATGTTATTCAAATATTTAAGCGAGTTTTCATAATTCTTATCAAGATACATGGCATTTGCCATTTTAAGGTATATGTATTCTTTAACAAGCTCGTTTTTTATCGCCAAAGCCTGTTTATACAACTCCACCGCTTTCTTGTATGCACCTTTGAAAAAGTTTACATCACCCACAACAATATCGACGTAATAGACATAAGGCTCAACGCCCTCTATATTTCCGGCAAATTCCAGAGCTTTTTTATACTCGCCCGTCTCTATGTAATATTTTGCGTATAGCGAGCCCTTGCAGTTTTTATCCTTAATGTGCGGCAGTATTGCGTGCATTTTATCTATCTTGTTCATAACAGCCAAAGCAAGCGCCAATCTGCACATATTTGCATCATATGCCCCAAGCGTTACAACACTGTTGTATATAAATTCGAGCTTTTCTTTATCTGGGTATTTGTAAAAATCTTCAAGAAGTTTATCTATACAAACCTTTGCAAAATTCTTGGCTTTGGCATTGTATATGCTTTTGGGGTATAATCTTTTCAGTTTTAAGAGATAGTTCAAAGTCTCTTTGTAGTTGTTTTGTCTGTAGTTCTTTCTTGCAAATACATACAGCGCCAAAGAGGCTACCTCAGGGTCGTTTGCATACTTTCTTAAAATCTCATTAATGGTATTTTTGTTTACATTGCCTTTTTGCAGTTTTGCCTCATCCATAAGCTTCTTGGCTTCTTTAACAAACGCCCTGTTTTTGGAGTTTTTTACTATATACTCACCTTTGTTGTTTAAATCGTCATAACTGCCCCTGTTTAAATCGCACCGCATCTCTCCGAGATAAACACTCTCAAACACATCTTCATTATGATAGCTCTCTACATATTTGAATATATCATCGGCTCCGTTAAAGTCGTTAAATCTGCACAAAGCCTCGGCTGTGTCAATCAACTCTTTATAGTATTGAGCTATATCTATATCCTTTAACTTATTCGACATAGAGTAGTACGCCAAAACAGCTTTTGCATCGTTGTTTTCTTTTATGAAAATTTCAGCCGCAAGCAGCATACTCAACGAGTGGTAGGTGCTGTTCTTTCCGATATTGAGCAGAATATTCAATGCTTTGTTGTACATTTTTTCATCATAATAGCTCTTTGCAGTCAAGTATTTTGCCTTTTGACTCCATTTTGTGGTTGCATAATCTTTAACAATTGACGCATAAATTCTTCTTACGCGCGAATAGAACCCCATCTTTTTGTAAATATCAGCCATAGAGAAAAGCGTTTGAGCAACCGTGTCGTTTTTTGCGGAAAGCTCTATGGCTTTTTGATAAACATCGAGAGCTTTTTGGTACTGTTTCATATTTTTATAGCAATCCCCAAGCAAAAAATAGCTGCTTACATAAAAATCACTGCTTGGGTATTTTTTAATAATTTCGTCAAAAAACTGAGCGGCATAGGTGTAGTTTCGGTTTGCAAAAAACTTTATGCCCGTAAAAAAGAGCGATTCGTCGTAAGATGATGTGCCGTTTATGTTTTTTTTCAAAAAAATCGTCGGTGATATATAAAAGGGAACGGCAACAAGTGCGCTCGGAACGACAGCCTGCACTGTCTTTTTGGATTTTATGCTCTTTTTTTTAGGTTTAAAAACGGCTTTTACCGTGATAATTGAGTTGTGACGCACAAATTCCGGTTTATAAAAATCCTTTGTTTTTATAACAATGCGGGAGCCGTTATCCGTGTTCTCAACAAAAAACTCATCAAACTCGCGGTCTTTGAAGTTATATTTAAAAACCTCGTTGTTGGCTTTTTTATCGGGGAAAAAAGCAACAAAATAGTCATCAACGGTCTTTATGAGCGCATTTTTCGGCACATCACGAATATTAAAATATGAAAGCCCGCCTTTTTTAAAAAATGACAGCTCAACCGCATAGGCGTTAACTACAAAAACAATCGGTATAATTATTGATAGATAATAAAGTCTTCGCAGAGTTTTTTCACCTCTTCTTTAATTACGGCATATTTGGACTCATCTCCTATGTTATTAAGCGTTTCCGTTATAAATTCGCCTATTTTCTCCATCTCTTTCTCTTTCATGCCTCTTGTTGTAACAGCCGGTGTTCCTATTCTTATGCCGCTTGTAATAAAGGGGCTTTTTGTTTCGCCGGGAATCGTGTTTTTATTAACCGTTATTCCGACTTTCCCCAACGCCTCTTCGGCTTCTTTACCTGTTATATTTTTGTCCGTTAAATCGACAAGCATAAGGTGATTATCGGTTCCTCCGCTGACGAGTTTAAATTTGTTCTCCGTCAATACGCTCGCCAACTTCTTTGCATTTTTAACTATCTGCTTTTGATATTCCTTGAATTCGTCGCTTAAAGCCTCTTTAAACGCTACGGCTTTAGCGGCTATAACGTGCATCAAAGGTCCTCCCTGCATTCCGGGGAAAACCATTTTATCTATAGGTTTGGCAAAAAATTCCTTTGTTATTATCATTCCGCCTCTTGGTCCCCTTAATGTTTTATGAGTTGTCGTGGTTACAAATTCGCAGTAGGGAACCGGGCTTTGATGGATACCCGCAACGACAAGCCCTGCAATATGGGCAATATCAGCCATTAAGTATGCGTCAACGCTGTCTGCTATCTCTCTGAACTTTTTAAAATCTATCTCTCTCGGATAGGCACTTGCCCCACAGACAATCAAGCGCGGCTTGAACTCCTGAGCGATTTGCTCCACCTCTTCGTAGTCTATCAATCCTGTTTCGGGGTTAACCCCATATCCGAAACTGACATACATTTTCCCAGAAAAATTGACCCCCGAACCGTGAGTTAGGTGTCCTCCGTTTGTTAAGCTCATACCCAGAATTCTGTCTTGCGGCTGAAGCGTAGCAAGATAGACTGCCATATTTGCCTGTGAACCAGAATGCGGTTGAACGTTGACATGTTCGGCTTTGAAAAGTTTTTTTGCTCTCTCTATGGCAAGGCTTTCCGCAACGTCAACAAAATCGCATCCGCCGTAGTATCGTTTATTGGGATAACCCTCGGCATATTTGTTTGTCATAATTGACCCTTGCGCTTCCAAAACTGCTTCGGATACGAAATTTTCGCTTGCTATCAACTCAATACCGTAATTTTCCCTATTCTTTTCATTCTCAATAGCCCGGTAGATTTCAAAATCCACATCTTTAAGTTTGCTCATCATGCCTCCAACTTTCCGATTTTTTCCACTCTTCTTTCGTGCCTTCCGCCGTCAAATTCCGTAAACAAAAATATCTTTACCATCTGTTTTGCAATTTCAACTCCTGTTGTCCTGCCGCCAAATGCTATAATATTTGCATCGTTATGTCTTCTTGAATATTCCGCCGTGTATGCGTCGTGACAAAGCGCACACCTAATTCCTTCAACCTTATTTGCCGCTATGCTCATACCAATACCGCTTCCGCAAATCAAAATCCCCTTTTCTTTGCTTTTTGCTACATTCAGCGCAACCTTTTGAGCTATGTCTGGATAGTCGCACGATTCGGGAGAATATGTACCCAAATCCTCAACATCAACGCCAATCTCTTCCAAAAAAGATTTGATTTGCTCTTTTAACTCATATCCGCCGTGGTCGGAGCCTATAAAAACAACCAACTTTCCACCTCATAAAATAAATTTTAAAGGATTCTATCAAATATTTGACTCGTTTTCTATAGGTTTTATAACGGAATTTAGGTAAATACATTATATACGTGTTTAAAAGGTTAAAAAGGATATATGAGACAAACCGCTTTTCTTATTTCAATCCCAGATAAGTATTTATGTCTGTCTTTTTGTAGGCTTTTGTTAAAACAAATTTCAAAACCTTGCTGAAAACTGCGGGTTTGAGATAGCCCGGTATCTTTAAAATTGTTTTGAAGTTGCTGTCGGTTATAACTATAAAGGGCGTAGAACCCCTGAATCCGTAGATGTATTCAAGGGTTTTCGTGTCGGCTTTCAGCGTTTTTCCTTTATGAGGTATTATATATTTTTTTTCTTTTGCAGCGTTTATATGGTATATGGACATTTGAGACGCCAATTTTTTAACCTCGGCATTGTTGTCCAGTTCATCGTTCAATTTTTGGCAGTAGATACAGCCGTCCAAATCGAATATAAGCATCGTGGGTTTATTGTGTGTTTCTATCTTAACAACTCCGCTGTTTGTCGAATTATTGGAACTTTGACTGCTCTTTTTGCTGCTGCAGCCCGAAATGATAAACGCCAAAACCACTAAGAAATATAAAACATACGCCCTTTTTTTCACTGCATTCTCCTATTTTTGGTGTACATCCAACTGGGGATAGGGTATGGATATGCCCTTTTCGTCAAAGGTTAGCTTGACCTTTTCCATAACATCAAAATAGACACCCCAATAGTCTGCTGATTTTACCCACGCCCTTACCGTAAAATTAACGCTGCTGTCGGCAAGTTCCGAAACGGCAACAAGCGGTGCTGGCTCTTTTAAAACCCTTTCATCTTTATTAATGATATCCTCCAGAACATTTTTTGCAAGTTTTAAGTCGTCCTCGTAGCCTATGCCGAACACCCAGTCAACCCTCCTTGTTTCTTTGGCTGAATAATTTGTAATTTTCCCGCCTATAACAGCCGAGTTCGGAACTATCACAACCTTGTTGTCTCCGGTTTTAAAAATGGTTGAAAACATATTTATCTCCTCAACCGTACCAACAGCTCCGCCTGCTTCAACAAAATCTCCGATTTTAAATGGTTTGAAGATGATGATTAAAACGGCAGCTCCGATATTAGCCAAGGTTCCCTGCAAAGCCAAACCGACGGCCAAGCCGGCAGCACCCAAAATGGCAATAAACGATGTCGTATTAATACCGAGTTTGCTTAAAGCCGCAAGGATGACAAAGACCATCAATAAAACATAAACCAAACTGACGACAAACGATGTCAATGTTTCATCAACATTTGCCTTGCTCATCAATTTTTTACTTACATTCGTCAACCACTTTGCAATCCACTTACCGATAACAAAAATAGCAACAGCAAACAGAATTTTAAGGCCCCACACGGCAGCAAGCCCAATCAAGTAATTCAAACCGTCATTCATACAAACCTCCCAATATTTTTTTCAATGGATGAAAATTAATGTTAACTGCAACTTTTTTAACATAAAAT
>WGCD01000072.1 GCA_015493995.1 Desulfurellaceae bacterium | reverse complement strand
CTTTTAGTCAATATTTTATAAACATAATTACCGGTGAACGATTTTTACCTATTGCAGACATAATTAAGCATTTTTTTAAATCCTACATTATTTTATAGTTTTGAAAATTTTTCTCAAGACAAATTTTCGGGGAGCTTGAAGTTTACTTCTTTACACAACACAAAGTCGCCGTCTGTTATAAAGTGATTTATACAGGCATAGTCTTGCGATATTTTTAAAACCGATTCATCTTTCATATCAAGCAGATAAGAAATTATTACTCTGTTGATGCCGCCGTGAGCAACAATCAGTGTATTTTCACCTACTTTTAGAATCTTGTTTATTTCGGGTATTACCCTCTTTTTCACATCGAAAAAGCTCTCTCCGTTTTTTACTCTATAAAAAAAGGGGTCGCTTAAAAAATCTTTTGCCGTTTTAGGGTATAACTCCTCGACATTTTCCCACGACAAACCCTCGAATATACCAAAATTACGCTCTTTTAGGTTATTTTTGATAATTACTCTGCACGTTTCTTTAAATTTTTCAGCCACCGTTATGCAGCGTTTCATTGGAGATGAGAAAACGACTTTTATGTTTTTATCTTTAAAGAAGTCGTATAAAATCTCCGCCTGGTTATACCCTTTTTGTGATAAATCCACATCTGTCGTTCCGTTAAATATGTTTTTTTTGTGATTTTCAACCTCAGGGTGCCTTACTATAAAAATGTCATAAGTTTTTTTATCGTTGAACAGGTGTTTAAGTTTTTTCTCCACAAGAGCCCCTGCATATACTTATTACAATTCCTACCATCATCCCTTGTATTATCAAACTCGTTCCACCGTAGCTCAAAAACGGCATAGTGATACCCTTTGGCGGCATAAGATGAAAAACGCTGAACAGGTTTATAATAGCTTGAATCGATAACAAAACGCCAATTCCGAATGCAAGGTGTTTGCCGAAGATGCTGCTGCTTTTGCGTGAAATCGAGAAAATCGAGAATATTATTGAAGCAAACATAGCTATTACAACAAAAATGCCGAAAAAACCCAAATCCTCACCTATGCCTGCCATTATAAAATCGTTGTAGGAATCCGGTATGAAAAGATTTTTATAGTTTCCGACTCCGATACCGTGCCCGAACAGACCGCCAGAACCTATGGCTATCAAAGCCTGTTTAACCTGAAAATCCACCTTTTTCTCACCAAAGAAATAGATAATCCTTTGAAGTTTTTCGGGGTGTGTATATATTACAAGCGCAAGCACAATAAAAGAAGGAAACAGAAGTAGCCCGATGTTTTTTGTGCTGTAGCCCGCAACATAGATTACAATCAGAAATGTCAAAAATATCAAAAAAGCCGTGCCTACATCAGGCTCAAGGGCAATAAGCAAAAAAAAGACGCCCACGACTGTGGCTATGGGTATAATACCTCTCATAATATCTTTGTACTGCTCTTTTTCCGATATAAAATAGGCTATGTATATAAGAATTGACAACTCTGCAAGCTGTGAGGGTTCAAACTGTATGCCAATATTTATCCAGCGTGTAGCACCCCTTATATTGACGCCGAAACCAAAATACAGAAGCATCATAAAAATCAATGATATTAGAATGAGATAGGGTGTTATTTTCTTTAGAAACCGATAATTTACAAATGACATAAACAGCGTCGCCAAAAGGGAGAACAGGACATAGAATACCTCCCTTTCCAAAAAAAAGTTTGAATTGTTAAATTTAATATACGCAAAGTACCTTGATGAAGACCATACTTCAACTATACCCAGAACCAGAAGCAGAAAATATGGAACTATTAAAAGCGTGATATCATATTTTCGGTGCGTGTTCATAGTCGTATTTGTACTTTTCGAACTCTTTCTTAAAAGCCTCGCCTCTTTCTTCAAAATTTGCAAACGGTTCGCAGCTTGAGCCTCCCGGGCTAAACAAAACTATGTCACCTTTTGCCGCAACCTCAAACGCTCCTATCACCGCACCCCTTAAATTTAAAGCCGGAAGAGGAATCGGTATCATTTTTTCCAAATCTTTTAATATCAGCTTTCTGTCTTCTCCATAGACCACCACGGCTCTTGTTTTTTCTTTGAGAAGCTCTATAAGTGATGAAAACGACTCTCCCTTGTGTTTTCCTCCGAGTATCAAAACTATGTTATTTCCCTCAAAGGAATTTAAGGCATTAACTACAGAATCTATGTTTGTGCTTTTTGAATCGTTGTAAAATTTAACGCCGTCCAATTCACCTATAAACTCTATTCTATGTTCCAGATTCTCCATATCTTGCACCACCTCCACAATAGTTTTATCTTCTATTCCGCAAATTTGTGAAACCAAAGCAGCAACTGCAACATTTTCAAGATTGCCTGCTCCAAACAGCTTCATATTTTTTATTATAATATTGCTTTTGTAATTTACAATAACTTTGTTTTTGTTTAAAAAACATTCTGCCTTGTTATCTTTTTTGGAAAACTCAAGCGCTTTTGCTCTTCCGCTGTAAAAATAATCGTCCTCTTTATTTTTTATAAAATAGTCGCAAGGTTCTTGATTTTTAAATATTTTGAGTTTTGCTTTTTTATATTCTTCTTTTGAGCCGTGCCACTTAATATGGTCTGAGCCTATATTTAAAAT
>WGCD01000071.1 GCA_015493995.1 Desulfurellaceae bacterium | reverse complement strand
ATATTGTATGCCAAAGGCAGCTCGTTAACAGAATCAACTCCGAAAATTTCTTTGAGCTTCAATGCTATAACGGCGAGCGAGTAGCTGTCGTTGCACTGACCTGCATCAAGAACCCTCGGAATTCCGTTAATGTCTCCAAGGTTTAGTTTGTTATAGCGGAACTTGGCACACCCTGCCGTTAGAATAACGGTATCCTTGGGCAGTTTTTTTGCAAATTCGGTATAATATTCTCTCGATTTATGTCTTCCGTCGCAGCCTGCCATAACGACAAATTTCTTTATAGCACCCGATTTTACGGCATCCACAATCTTATCTGCGAGTTTAAATACCTGCTCGTGAGCAAATCCTCCGACTATCTTTCCTGTTTCGATTTCCACAGGCGGTTTGCACTGTTTTGCCATCTCTATAATTTCAGAAAAATCCTTCGGTTTTCCGTCAACCCTGTCGGCAATATGTTTAACACCCGGAAAACCTACGTTTGCCGTTGTAAATACCCTGTCTTTATAAGATTCTTTTGGAGGTACAAGGCAGTTTGTTGTCATAAGGATAGGACCGTTGAATGATTCAAACTCCTTATCCTGCAGCCACCAGGCATTGCCGTAGTTACCCACGAAGTTATCATACTTTTTGAATGCCGGATAGTAGTTTGCAGGGAGCATTTCGCCGTGTGTATAGACATCAACGCCTGTGCCCTGAGTCTGTTCGAGCAGTTCTTCCATATCTTTCAAATCGTGTCCAGATATCAGGATTCCGGGATTTTTTCCGACTCCTATGTTAACCTCACTGATTTCAGGGTGTCCGTATGTTTCTGTGTTTGCCTTATCTAAAATTGCCATTCCCTTAACGGCTGTCTCTCCGGTTTTCATAACGAGGTTTACTAACTCGTCAACGGATAGATCTTCTGTTGTTGCAGCCATTCCGTCAATAAAAAACTTCATAACGTCATCGTCTTCATAACCCAAAATTGCAGCGTGATCGGCATATGCCGCAACGCCTTTTAGTCCGTAAATCATCAGCTCTTTCAGTGAACGAACATCCTCGTTTTTTTCTGCAGTAACTGTTGCTTTATCGTGTTGAGCCAGAAAATCTTCTTTTGTGGAACCTGTAAACGTGGCTGAGTCGTGTAATCCCTCATCACTTACGTTGTACTTGGCTTTAAGTTCGTCCCTAATTCTCAAACCCTCTTTAATTGCATCGGTTATCCTGTCTTCATCAAAGTTTACGTTTGTAATTGTTGTAAACAGAGCCTTTGCTATGAAATGGGCAGCCTCCCTGTCGAATTTATCGGCTTTTTTCAATACAACGCCTATACCCTTTGTCGTATAAATCAGCACATCCTCCAGGTTTGCAACCCTCTCGTCTTTACCGCAAACACCTCTTGTTGTGCAAGCCGTTCCTCTTAGTGTTTCTTCACACTGATAACAAAACATAAATAAAACCTCCTACTTGATTTATCTTGTGCATAATTATATACTTGTAAATAGCACTTTCATTGATGTAGGTCAAGAAAAATGAATAAAAAACAGGCAGTAGATTTTTTTCTTAGTTCTCTGAAAATACGTAACGATAGGGAATTCTACGATAAAATAGACTCAATATCTTCTTTGGTTAATAAAAAAAAGAAGGAGATTATTTTTTTAGAGGCACAAAAAGGAAAAAATTTATATTTTTTAATCACCGGAAATATTAAACTGTATAAAACAAACGAAGAAGGTAAAGAGGCTGTTATTCATTTTGTAGAACCGGGAGAATTTTTTGCAGAAATTATTCTTTTTTTGGAGAACAGATACCCGGTGAGCGCACTTGCAATAAAAAACTCCTATCTTCTTTCAATTGATTCGTCTAAGCTCTTTAAACTCGTAGAACAAAGCCCCGATTTTGCTATGAAGCTGATTGGTGTATTTGCCCAAAGGCTCAACTATATGGCGAACATTATAAAAAATCTATCTATTATGGATACCAAAGAGAAGTTTTTAAATTATCTCGATACGATAAAAAACAGAGACAATACGGCAACACTTAATATACCCAAACAGGAGATAGCCCTGCTTTTGGGTATAAAACCCGAAACATTCTCCAGGGTTTTAAGACAGTTGTCTGATGAAGGTGCAATAGAGATTCACGGCAAAAATATTAAAATATTGGTATGAAATATCTCAGGTTTTTTGTAATAGATGTTTTAACCCTCATTACAGCCTCTTGTCTTTGTATCAGAACTTTATCCTTATAGGTGCATATTACTGTATGGTAGGAGCTGAATTATGAATAAACATAGTTGCGTTTATACAAAAAAATTTAGTAAATGAATAAGAAAGGAAAAAAGGAGTAAAATTATGATTGCCAAAACACCAAAGCCACCGTATTATGCAGTGATTTTTAGTTCAATTCGAGTAGATGGTGACAATGGCTGTTCAGAGATGACTGATAGAATGGTTGAAATGGCGAAAGAACAAAATGGCTTTCTTGGAATTGAAAGTGCAAGAAATGAACTTGGAATAACTGTTTCATATTGGAGAGATTTGAACGTAATAAAACAGTGGAAAGAAGGTGCAGCGCATTCAATGGCAAGAGAAAAAGGAAGAAGCAAATGGTATAAAAAATTTAAGGTAAGGATAGCAAAAGAGGGGAGTGATTACTCTGGTTTGAAAGAAAATGATGAACATACAGTACACGAAGATTAGGTTTAAAGCGGCAAGCATGAATGAACTAACAATAAATAGGCGGGGCTGTAACCTGAAAGTTTGGTGCTGCAATTGTTATACGTTTTGGTCAATTTAATCAAAAGAGTTATTAAAGCGGTGAGGTTAAAATTAAATGTAAAAAGGAGATTTTATGACGCCAAGAGAGTTTAAAGAAGAGTTCGGTGATTCCACAACGCGGGTTGTTTTGCTTGGTATGGTGACTTTCGGAATCTACTATTTTATATGGCTTGCAGAAAGGAGAAAGCCCATGAACAGGCTGGCAGAAAAAGAGATTTATGATAAAAATATGTTGATATTTGCCGCAGTGTTCGGAGGACTGACAAGTATGTTGGCACCTATAAGCGTTGCGGGTGTTGAAATACTTATAGTTTGGTTCAATATTGCATACAGTGTTTTAATAATAGTTATGGCTTGGAAGATAGGTGTGTGGCTTGAACAGTACAGCTTCTATCAATGGGGAATTAAACTAAAAGCAAGCCGTTTTTTATTCGTGATTTTCAATATATTTTATGTGAACTATTTAATAAATAAGATTGCACTACTTGATGAGCAACAAAAAGGTGTATATTGAGAGACTGCAGGAAGATTACTTGAAAGAGCCAGAAAAACGAGCTAAAGATTTTCCAAAATATCATTTGCTACAATCAAACCCGATACGGAAGCTTGAATTATACCCCTTGTAATACCTGCTCCGTCTCCTATGCAGTAGAGATTTTTGAGGTTTTTACTTCTCATACTGCTATCCACACTTATCCTTAGAGAATAAAACTTAACCTCAGCACCGTAAAGAAGCGTGTTGGGGTCTGCCAATCCGTGCATAACCTTGTCGAGTTGATATATGCTTTCTTTTATATTTGACAGGTATCTATACGGAAAAACAAACGATAAATCCCCCGGCATAGCGTTTTTTAACGTCGGCTTGACAAAATTTTTCGCTATTCTTTTATCGGTTGAGCGTCTTCCTCTTGTTAAATCGCCTAAACGTTGAACAATAACACCGCCACCGCTCAACATATTGGAAAGATAGGCTATATACTGCCCGTATCTCACAGGTTCTTTGAAGGGTTCGGTGAATCTTGTGGAGACAAGCAGAGCAAAATTTGTGTTTTCGCTTTTTTTATGCTTGTAACTGTGTCCGTTTACCGTCAGAAGGTCATTGTCGTTTCTTTCGGCAGCGACAAATCCTCCGGGATTCACACAAAACGTTCTTACTTCATCTTCAAATTCAGACGTAAAGTATTTTATCTTAAATTCATATAGTTCTTGTGTGAATTCATCGGTTACCGATTTTGGCACCTCTACCCTAACACCTATGTCAACAGGATTTATCTCAAAATCCAAGTTGTGTTTTTTTGTAATTTTTTCAATCCATCCGCTTCCACTTCTGCCTGCGGCAAGAATGACCTTATCATATAAAAGGCTGCGCCCATCAGGCATTATAATGCCCGTTACGGTCTTGTTTTCAACTACTATATCCTTGATTTCCGTATTGCAAAAAACACTGACATTATTGCTGTTTGTCAACTCGTCATAGATATTTTTAATCGCCACAAAGCAGTTGTCAGTCCCAAGATGTCTTATTTTTGCTGCATACAGCCTTAACCTGTGTCTGCTGCATTTGTACTCCAAATCTTTTATCTTTTCATAATTGCCGCTGGAACTTAACTCAAAAACCGAACTGAATTTTTTCCATATTTCGTCTGCTTCTTTTATCAATGCTTTGAGTTTTTCTTCTCCTATGTATTCGGTTAACCATCCGCCGAACTCGGTTGTCAGGGTTAATTTGCCGTCAGAAAAAGCTCCGGCTCCTCCGAATCCGCTCATTATGTCCTTTCTTGTCCTATCTTGAATGCACTTTCCTTTCTCGAAAATATCTATATGTATATTATCTTTTTGCATCATTTTGTATGCTGCGAAAATGCCTGAACTCCCTGCGCCCACAACAGCAATCTTCATACGACTCCTCTTTTTAAGTCTTTTAAATAATTTATAAGAATTTTTTAAAAAAAGCAAAGGATTTTAATTATAACTCATTCTTGCAGCCGGTTTTGAGATTTTAATGAGTATAGACAGATAC
>WGCD01000070.1 GCA_015493995.1 Desulfurellaceae bacterium | reverse complement strand
TGTAATATTTAGTATTTTAGTATTATTTTCGTATAATTTAAAATAAATCACGATATTCTTATATATTTCTTTATATTTTGACTTGAAATTTTGGAAAAATGGTATATTGTTAGCACTCGACAAGTATGAGTGCTAACAAAAAATTTTAGGAGGTTGAAGAGATGGCATTTAAACCTTTGATGGATAGGGTTTTGGCAGAGTTGATGGATGTAGAGGAAAAAACGGAATCGGGCATTATCATTCCCGATACTGCAAAGGAAAAACCACAACAGGCTACGGTTATTGAGGTTGGAGACGATGTTGAACTTGTAAAGAAGGGCGATGTGGTTGTGTTTGAGAAGTATGCGGGTAACGAAATCAAAATTGATGACAAGAAGTATGTAATTTTAAAGGAAGACGAAATTCTCGGTAAATTCGAGTAGGAGGTAGTTGAAAATGAGTGCAAAAGTATTGGAATTCGGAGATAGCGCAAGAGAATATATACTAAAAGGTGTTAATAAACTGGCTGATGCAGTAGCCGTTACAATGGGACCAAGAGGCAGGAATGTTGTTATTGACAGAAAATTCGGAAGCCCGACAATAACAAAAGACGGTGTTACGGTAGCAAGAGAAATCGAGCTTTCAGAACCCTATGAAAACATGGGAGCCCAGCTTGTTAAAGAGGTTGCATCAAAGACAAGCGATGTTGCTGGTGACGGAACAACAACGGCAACGGTTTTGGCAAGGGCAATCTACAGAGAAGGTTTAAGAAATGTTACGGCTGGCGCAAACCCTATTGAGATAAAAAGAGGAATCGACAAGGCTGTCGATAGCGTTGTAGCCGAGCTGAAAAAAATATCAAAAGAGGTAACGGACAAAAAGCAGATTGCAGAGGTAGGAACTATTTCTGCAAACAATGAAGCGGAAATCGGAAATATTATTGCCGAGGCAATGGATAAGGTCGGTAAAAACGGTGTTATAACCGTTGAAGAAGCCAAATCTATGGAAACAACCCTTGAGCTTGTTGAGGGAATGAGGTTTGACAGAGGATATCTTTCTCCATACTTTGTGACAAATACCGACAAAATGGTTGCAGAGCTTGAAGACCCGTTCATAGTCATAACGGATAAGAAGATAAGCTCAATGCAGGAATTCTTGCCGCTTGTTGAAAAAATAGCAAAGGCGGGGAAACCGTTTATCGTTATAGCCGAAGAGGTTGAGGGCGAAGCTTTGGCAACTCTTGTTGTTAACAAAATAAGAGGAACAATCTCCTGCATAGCCGTAAAAGCTCCCGGATTCGGTGACAGAAGAAAAGAGATGCTGAGAGATATAGCTATCTTAACCGGCGGTCAGGTAATCAGCGAAGAGACAGGAATGAAACTTGAAACCGCAGATTTGTCTATGTTAGGTAGAGCAAAGAAGGTTATAGTTGACAAGGAAAACACAACAATCGTTGACGGTCTCGGCTCAAAAGAGGAAATAGAAGCAAGAATAGAGCAGATTGACGCACAGATTGAACAGTCCACAAGCGAATACGACAAGGAAAAATTAAGAGAAAGAAAGGCTAAATTAGCCGGCGGTGTTGCAATAATCAAAGTGGGCGCCGTAACAGAAACCGAGATGAAAGAGAAAAAAGCAAGGGTTGAGGATGCTTTAAATGCTACAAAAGCCGCTGTTGAAGAGGGTATAGTAGCAGGTGGCGGAAGCGCCCTGTTAAGATGCCAGAAGGTTTTGGACGATCTGAAGGGCGATAACGAAGACCAGAGCATAGGCATAAGAATTATCAGGAAGGTTTTGGAAGAGCCTGCAAGGGTGATAGCTGACAATGCAGGATTTGAAGGCTCCATAATAGTTAACAAAATTAGAGATAACGACGATGCCGCCTATGGATTTGATGCAAGAGGCGGAGATTTCGTAAATATGTTTGAAAAGGGTATTGTTGACCCGACAAAGGTTGAAAGAACTGCAATCCAAAACGCCGCATCCGTTGCCGGATTGATGTTGACAACAGAAACGTTGATAACGGATAATCCTGACGAGAAAGAAGAAATGCCGGCAGGAGCAGCCGGTGGAATGCCCGGAATGTATTAAAAAACGTCTCTTCTCTCTTTTTTACCCGTCAAAGGCTTCCACCTTTCGGCGGGTTTTTTGTTTAATAAACGACCAATCACTACCCACCAACCACCAGTCACTAATTTCCTACTTATCCATTCGACTATTTAACCATTAACCATTTTTCAAACTTACGAGGTGTGAAAAATGGTGACTGATTTAAATCTCAAATAACAGATTGTGCTTCGAGCAAATAAAGGAATTAAAGGACATTGTAAGAAGTATAATCCGTTATTTGATAAAACCGGAAGCAGTGATTTTGACAGATTGGTTTTTTAAGATTTTTA
>WGCD01000069.1 GCA_015493995.1 Desulfurellaceae bacterium | reverse complement strand
TTTAAATTGATTTTCATAAAATTGTCAAGCAATACCGTATAAGGAAGTGTGTTTATGTGCTCTAAAATTATGAAAAAAGAACTTATCCTTTCGCTTCTTATGTTTGTATTTAAAAAGGGTATGGCTTTTTTATCCAAAAAAGACTCGGAATTTATAAAAATAATTGATGAGCTGCCTGAAAACTTCGGATTTTTAATAACCGTAAAGAATACACACTTGAGCGTATCTATGAAAAAATCCAAGGGTGTTTTGATTTACGCTAAAAATCAAAAAAAGTTTGACCTGATATTAGAATTCTCCAACTTATGCTCGGCTTTTTTGGTCTTTGCCGGATTTATACCTCAATATCAAGCATTTGCAGAACACAGGCTGTCTATAAAAGGCAGCATATCCGATGCTTTGTGTTTGACCGATGCGATAAACAGACTTCAAACGGTTATCTTCCCCGATATTATCTCAAAAAAACTTATAAAGGAGTTTGAAGGCTCAGGTTTAAAAGAAAAAGCGCTCTTTACAAAATTTTATCTTTATGCACTACTTTTGTCGAGGTGAAGCTATGTATTACGAATTCTACTGCCCCGTAAAAATCGTATCGGGAGATAATGCAATCTTTAACCTGCCAAACGAACTCAACAGGTTGAAAGCAAAAAAACCGTTAATAGTAACGGATGAGGGAGTAAAAAAATCGGGCATCATAGACTCGTTAATAAAAATGGCGTTTGATGAGTCAAAAAAGCCTATGCCTTTAATATTCAATAACATACCTGTTGAGTCGTCCACAAAGGCTGTTGAGAATTTATTAAGCTTTTTCAAACAAAACGATTGCGACTCAATTGTTGCTGTTGGAGGAGGCTCCGTCATAGACAGCTCAAAAGCCCTAAATATGCTCATTGCAGAAAACAAGGACTCGCTTAAAGAACTTGCCGGTGTTGATATAATAAAAAACAGAGGCGTTCCATTTGTCGTCATTCCGACAACTGCCGGTACAGGTTCAGAGGTCACATCGGTTGCCGTCATATTTAATGAGGATTCCAACAGCAAAATGGCGTTTGCATCATCTTTATTGATGCCTGATGTTGCAATCATTGACCCTGCATCCACGCAAACCCTGCCGAAAAAGCTGACGGCATCGTCGGGTATAGACGCTCTGTCTCACGCAATAGAAGCCTATATAAGCATTCAAAGCAACCCGATAAGCAGAGCTTTGGCTTTTGAATCGGTTAAAACAATATGGGAAAACCTGCCTGCTGCGGTTAAAGACAAAGAAAACAGGCAGGCAAGAGAAAATATGCTTAACGCATCTGTTATTGCAGGGATGGCTTTTTCAAACTCAATGGTGGGTATTGTCCACAGTTTGGCTCATTCTGCCGGTTCGGTTTTGCACATACCTCACGGAGTTGCCGTTTCTTTATTTCTTGTTGCGGGAGTTAAGGAGAATGCGGATGCATCGGCAAAAGAGCTATCGGAACTTTTAAATGCTGTAGCATATATGAACGAATACAGAGGCACAACAAAACAAAGAGCCGAAAGGTTTATCTATTTTCTTGAAAAATTCGTAAATCAGATAAAAGAAGAGGCACACTTACCGTTAACACTTAATGATGTCGGGTTTGAGGAGGAGCAAGAAGACAAAATCATTAAGCTGGCAGTTAGAGATGGTTCGAGCATATTCAGTAAAGTCACACTCACAAAGGAAAGAGCAAAAAATATGATAAATGCGGCAAAAATCTAAATCTCAAATATATAAACACCGTCTTTTTTAAACTTGGTAATTTTCCCCTGCTCGTACAGCCAAAAAAGATGAGCCAAAGCCTCTGAGTGAGCAAACCACTTTTGGGCAACAGGGTAGTCTTCAAATCTATCGCAATCTATGTCCCAACTCATCAACACAGCCACCTCATAGGCATTTTTTGGAGAATCTTCCAATATCCCAACAACCTCATCAAGCCTGTCTTTGTGGTGCTTTTTGAGTTGGTTTATACGCTTTTGCAAATCCTTAAATGAGTTTCTGTGACCGGGAAAAACAACTTCAACGTCCAATTTCTCTATATTTTCAAGGCTTTTTAAATAAGCACCGAGAGGATTTTTATTTTCATATCCCGAGGATATGTTGGGAGTTATATCATATAAAACGTGGTCTCCTGAAAATAGTATTTTGTTATTTTTTTCATACAGGCACGTATGCCCTCTGGTATGCCCCGGCGTTTTTATGCATTCAAACGTATATTTCCCGACCGTAATTTTATATCCGCTTTCAACGTTAACCACTCTGCCCTTCGGTCTGTCTTTGGTTGAAAAGAGATATCCCGGGTGTTTAAGTATGGCTTGGTGTGACAGCTGTCTCGGAAATCCGTGCTGTTCTGCAAAAAGCCTTGTCTGCTCCCAAAACCGATACCAATCCAAAGAACCTGTTATAAAGGATTCATCCTCTTTTGAAAAATACAAGGTTGAGCTGTCACTGCTTAACTCCCCGAGCAGTCCGCAGTGGTCGGCGTGCATATGTGTTATGAAAAATGCAGACCTGTTCAAGTCAACTTCAAGCTGCCTTAAACCGTTTGCAAGTACCGAGCTGCTCAACTCATTCCTCAATCCCGTATCTATTATAAGAGAAATTTCCTTTGATTTGACTATGTATGAATTTATATATTTAAGCGGATTTTTAGGAAGCGGAATTTCAATCTTAAATATACCATCCCAAACCTCTTCAAACATAAACACCTCCGAAAACAATACTTTTATATACGAGGCACCTGAAAAATGCAACGCAAACCTTGTAAATCTTACATAAAAAATTATCTTGACAAACGGGCTTATTATGTCTATAAAATTTGGCTATGAACAGGTTGAAAGAACTCTACGACAATTTAGACAGAATAGAGAGCCTTCCGGCTTTTCCTGCAATAGCGTTTGAGGTTATAAAACTTACGAGAGATTCCTCGTCAACATCCAAAGATATAGAAAAAATCATTGAAAAAGACCCAAACCTGGTCAGCCAGATTTTAAAAATGGCTAATTCATCTTTTTACGGCTTATCAAGAGAGGTTAACTCTCTAAACCACGCAATAAACCTTTTGGGGTTTGTGCAGGTTGAAAATATAGTAATGATTTCCGTGATGCTGACAAGCGTTAAAAAATTGCCTCTGCATAAGCATTTCAATAGGGATAAATTTTTAGAGCACTCTTTCGGGTGCGGCGTAACGGCAAAAATAATAGCAAATATGCTGAATCTAAACTTCAGTTCCTCCGAATTCAGCGGCGGAGTTATGCACGATATAGGCAAGGTTCTTCTGGATTTGTATGCCCCAGATGCTCTTGATGAAATACTCGAAAACGCATATAAAAAAGGTTTATCTTTTTACGACTCCGAGATGGAGTTATACGATATGAACCATTCGCTTTTGGGGGCAAAACTGCTTTCAATTTGGGGCTTGCCCAATGAACTTATGGATATTGTTGAATACCACCACAACCCCAAAGAGGCTAATAATAAGCTCTTAGTATCAATCGTTCATGTTGCCGATTTGTTAACATACTCCGAAGGCATAGGATTTGGCGGGAATTATGCAAAGTTTACACTTGAAGAAGATGAGGGTTGGAAAATAATCACAAATAACGTAACGTTATCTGATAAAGTCGATTTGGAACTGTTCACATTTAAGCTGTACGAAGAGATAGCTGCGGTTAAAGAATTATATTTTAAGGGGAATTGATAAAAAGTGCCAGAAAAAATGGACCCAAAGACATTTGAGGAAATCAGAAAATTTATCTACGATAAATCCGGTATTTTTTTTGAAAAGAACAAAGAGTACCTTCTCACAAACAGGCTTAGGAAGAGAATAGAGGCTCTAAAACTTTCAAGTTTTGAGGAGTATTTAAGGTATATAAAATCTGTATCCGGCTCAAAAGAGCTTCCCAATCTTTTTGATGCAATAACTATAAACGAGACATACTTTTTTAGGCATATAAATCAAATCAATGCATTTGTTGATGCTATGGTTCCAGAGATGCTGAAGAGAAAAAGGGCTATCAATATATGGAGTGCAGCCTGTTCAAGCGGTGAGGAGCCGTACACAATAGTTATAGCCCTGATGGAAAAGTACGGCTCAAACATCCCGGCTCGAATTCTGGCATCGGATATCAGCAATGAAATTCTTGAAAAAGCCAAAGAAGGGATATACGGCGAATATTCTCTTAAAGAGCTCTCTTTTGAAATGAAGAAGAAGTACTTCGATAACATAGCACCGGGTAAATACAAAATAAAGGACGCCATAAAAAGAAAGTGCGTGTTTAAAAATATCAATCTTACAGATGACAGGCAGTTAAGAACCGTGGGCAGGATGGATACAATTTTTTGCAGGAATGTCCTCATATATTTTGACAATGTATCCCGTCAAAAGGTCGTTGACAAATTCTACAACGATATATTAAATCCCGGAGGATACCTTGTTCTCGGTGCAACCGAGTCTATCTCAAGACTTAAAACAAACTTCAAGTTGTGCCATTTCAAAATGGCTATAGCATACCAAAAACCGCTTTAAAACAATAAAAAAGAGAGTGAATCTATAAGCCGGGTTCTGTACCGAGCTTGTTAACAAGAACAAACCTCGGCGGTGGCCATTTATCTAAGCGACCTACCCGAAAGCCCATCTCAGAAAGAATCCGAGATTGGGTAGGGCTAACCCTAAGGCTTTCCTATTTGGTCTTGCTCCAGAGCGGGGTTTACCGTGCCTTGAGGTATTGCTACGCTCAAGCGGTGGGCTCTTACCCCACCTTTTCACCCTTACCCCGCACTCATCTTTTAATTAATTCATTCGTTGATTTGAACTTTTGTTGATACAAAAAAAACATTAACCCTAAAAAATAAAATCGTAAAAAGATGAGTGCGGGGCGGTTTTTTTTCTGCGGCACTTTCCTTTGGGTCACCCCAACCGACTTTTCAATCGGCGCTCAAAGCCCTAACGGAGCCCGGACTTTCCTCCCGAAAAAGGTATAAAAACCTTTTTCGAGCGGCCACCCGATTCACTCTCAAAGATAGAATAATACCAAAAATAATTTTTTTCAAGAAGCCTTAACTACCAACTCCAACCTTCTTCAAGGAGTTGTCTCATAACAGGAAATACCTTGTCATAAGTTCCTTCGAAATAGCCCTTAATAACACCCTTTTTGGACACATCAAAAACAATACCCAAATCTTCAAGATGCCTTTTTAATTTTTCCTCTTCTTCCGAGGATACACTGTCGGCATACACATCAAGATAGCACTCTCCGTCCATTGACCACTTAGCAGCGTTGTAAAAACCCATAAGTTTTTTGTTGTTGTTCTCAGCAGTATGAGACATACGCATACCTCCCATCCGTTTCTATTATTTTAAGGCAATATATTACTTTACATCTTCAATGTCAAATGTAAGCAAGCATCAAGCTTTAAGGTCAATGTGCCCTTTTGTATCGCCTTTTTTTCTTTGCCTCTCTTTCTTTTCGTCAATCGTGTTGTGAGTGTCATTTTCGGTCTCTTTTACCTGTGTCGCCTTAATCTCTTCTTCTTTCTTGTTCATTATACCTCTAAAGGCTTCACCGACCGCAGCTTGAGCCAAAGCGTTGCTGTTAATTTGACTTTGTGCCGTAGCGTTGAGTATGACATTCTGTACATCAATAGGACCTACCAAAATAAACCCCTTTTAAAACAGCATTTTTGAGATAAATTCACACCCTTTTTCTATAAAAATACCCTCTCTACAGGAACTTTCGCTATATACATCTTTCTTTTTCACTTCCATTGAAGTATCCAATACGGCAAACGGAACAGGTTCGCTCGTGTGCGTTTTAATTTTTATCGGTGTGGGATGGTCTGGCAGTAGTGCTATCTTCAACCCCCCTTCTATATCCGAAGACATTTTTAAGCATTCACCGACTATTTTTTTATCAAAAAGCTCTATGGCTTCAATCTTGGCGTTTAAATCGCCCATATGTCCCGTTTCGTCGGTTGCCTCAACGTGAACGTATGCAAAATCACCACCGTCGCTAAAAAATTTAAAAGCCGCATTGATTTTACCGTAATAGTTCGTATCCAAAAAACCGGTTATTCCGTCAACTTCGGGTATGTGGCATCCTGTTAGTTTCCCTATGCCAACCATCAAATCAACTGCGCTAATCATACATCCGCTTTTGTTAAACTTCTCTCTAAAAAGCGGCATTGAGGGTTTCTTGCCTTCTCCCCAAAGCC
The DNA here is from genome assembly GCA_015493995.1 of Desulfurellaceae bacterium. Lineage (GTDB taxonomy): Bacteria > Campylobacterota_A > Desulfurellia > Desulfurellales > Hippeaceae > S144-51. The sequence goes on along the minus strand of WGCD01000069.1, from coordinate 1,262 downwards.
AAATTGCATTTGCCTGTTTATGTATATCGTTATCCTTTAAAACGGATGAGGCTTTCTCCATAATCTTCAGCAGCTTTTCTCTGCCCTCCCCTTTCGGTAAATACTCCTCTATCTTTTTATCGGATATATCGTGCGGAGGTGTAGTTTTATCACTCATTCCGTTTCTCCATATCATCAAATTTCTGTAACTCACACCGGAAAAAAACTCAATATCATCAAATTCCCTGTTGTCATTTAACAACTTTATCAGCAAAGATGCCTTTTGCGTTGTTATGTGACCGGCTGCAAAATCCTTCATTATTCCGTTTTCTATATTTACAAAATTACATCTGTATGCAACATCATTTTCGCCCATCTCTATGGATTTGCTGATTGCCTCAAGAGGCGCTCTGCCGGTATAATATTTTAGCGGGTCATATCCCAAAACGCTGAGGTTTGCCACATCGCTTCCGGGATTCAGAGTATCCGGCACGGTTTTAACCATACCTTTAATGCCTGAGGCTATCCTGTCCATATTCGGTGTTTTTGCATACTCAAGCGGCGTTTTAGAGCCTAATTCATCTATCTGCCAATCTGCCATTCCGTCTCCGAGCAAAATTATATATTTCATTGAAACACCTACCCTTCGATAATTTTTATATAAATCTCTCTTCTTCTTGGTCCGTCAAATTCCATAAAAAATACGCCCTGCCACCTGCCGAGCATCAGCTTTGAATTTTCAACAATAATCGACACACTTGAACCCACCATACTTGATTGAATATGGGCATCGGAATTGCCCTCAAGGTGTTTGTAACTACCGGAATACGGAACAAGTTGGCTCAATTTCTCCAAAATATCGTCTGCTACATCAGAATCGTATGCCTCGTTTATGATTACTCCGGCTGTTGTATGTGGAACATAAACTACAACCAATCCGCTCTTTACATCTCCTATGCTATCCTTAATTGTTTTTGTTATATCCAGCGCTTCCTTTCGCTTATGCGTTTGAATCGATACTATAACTGTTTTACCCATCTAATAAAATTTATACAAAATAGAAAAAAAGTCAAAATTTTATGACAGTTAAGTTAAAAATTTTGAAAATAGGCACAACAATGTCATAATGGAATAATAAAAATACAAAGGAGGCAGGTGTGGCTTCAGGTTTTTTTGCGCTTTTGGATGATATTTCAACGCTTATGGACGACATTGCCGCTACAACAAAAATAGCCGCTCAAAAAACAGTAGGGATTCTTGGAGACGATTTGGCTATCAATGCC
>WGCD01000068.1 GCA_015493995.1 Desulfurellaceae bacterium | reverse complement strand
ATATTATATCTGTGTGAATACTTTTAGGAGGTGTTTTGGATGAAAAAACTGTTTTCCTTAACAACGGCTGCTATAATAGCAGCATCTGTTTCTCTTTCTGCGGCATCATATGCAGGCAGTGTAACAACAAAGGGTGATACACAGGTTCAATTGTACGGATTCACCTATGCTGAGTTTGCTCTCGACAAACAGACTGCAAACCTTCCCGATATCTCCAATATGCCTCAACCCGATGCAAATGCAAGTTCTTCTGCTTTTTACAAAAGTACATACAACAAGATGAACTCTCAAGCCGAATCGTGGTGTGCAAGACTCGGTTTAAACTTTAAAAACAAAGAAGAAAACATTTCCGGTAAAATTGTGGGTGATTTCAAAGGAAAATCGGCAAACGGAGAAGGAAACTTCAGGATAAGACAAGCTTGGGTTGGACATAAATTCAATAACTTTAAGGTAAAGATTGGTCAAGCATATATTTTGGAAGAGATGCACTCCACAATCAGTATGGCATCTGTCGGACCTGCCGGTTTTGAGTTTAAGATGAAAAGAGTGCCCTTGGTTGCGTTTTTCACATCATTTGATGCGGAAAGTGCGAACCTTCAACTGTCTCTTGCCTTTGAATACTCCAATAACAAGGCTGTAAGCGCAGGAAAGGATTCCGTAAATACAGCGCTAAGCGTGGATAGATATGTATTTCCGACAACAGCAGCAAGAGCAGTCCTAACGTTTGATACGGGCTTTGGAGCACCTGCAAAGGTATATGGTTGGGGTTCTTTGATACCTGTTTATGTCAGCGATAAAACCACAACAAAGGTTTCCGATAATTCAGAAAGATCCTATGCATTCGGAGTCGGCGTCAGACTGCCCGTTTCTGTCTTTAAAATAGGTTTGAATTACCACCGTACCGACGGCGCAACGGGCTACTCCGGTTTAAGCGACTACAAACCCTCAAGCTATTATTTAGATGATAACGTCGCTATCGAGAAAACAACAACAAATGCATATAACATAAATCTTGTAATGAAACCGACAAAACCACTCTCAATCGGAGCAGAGTATGATTACGTAAAATTTGATAACAATATTTTCTCATCCGACCCTGAAGTTGAAACACTTATTGGGAGTATAAAAATAAAAACAACGAAGGTGACTATGCTTGGGCTTGAATGGAGGCATATGAAGGCAAAAAACTTTGATATAGTGGGTGCCGGAGACGATAACTTCAGCGGCGACCAGATTTATGCGATATACAAATATATGTTTTAATGCTATAAACTCATCCTGGGCGCCCTCGCCCGGGTTTTTATTTGTATCTGTAGTAATGTTCAGGTATTAGCCTTGATATACTTCTCACCGCATTATCGAGCATAACCATAACGGCTTTTTCCATCGGTGTGTTCTTATATACCCTAAAAGCGCCGCCCAAAGGCACTCTGCCTATCAATCCTCCGCCAAGTCCTCCTACAGAAAAACTTGACGCTTTGCCCTCAACCCTTGTTGAGTTTATGATTCTTCCTGTTGCAACATCAACCAACCTTATATCCGCAGCTATATAGGCATTTTTACTTTTTAATCCAACACCCCCTAAAATACCTCCTATGACGCTTCCTATGCCTCCGCCGGCTCCGCTTGCGTTGGGCTCAAATGCAACTACTGCTCCTGTCACAAGAATATCGGCTCTTTCGAGGTGTCCTCCTTTCGGACCCTGCTTTTTATTGAAGAATTTTCCGTTTTCTCTTGCAAGCTCTTTTTGAACATCGTTGAATGTTTCATCTCTTTCCAAAACGATGAACCTGTTGCTTTTAAACAGGGAATCCACAAGCATATCCTTAATACCGCTGCCAATTCCGCTGTAGCATTTTGCAGCTTTGCATCTGAAATGCGCAACGGCTATTCTTGCTTTCGGTCCGTTGTAGCTGGCAATCTCATTAACATTCCGGTTACCGCTTTGTACATTTGTTTCTACCCCGTCCGTTGCACAGCCGTTAAAGAACAATAAACCCGCAATCAGGAAAATAAGAAAATAGAGCTTTCTCATTGAAAACCTCCTTTTTATAAAAAGAATATTCATTTTT
>WGCD01000067.1 GCA_015493995.1 Desulfurellaceae bacterium | reverse complement strand
CGTTGGAATAGGTCATAACATAGAGTTTTTTTGAGAATATATCCCTCGCTTTTTTGAGGTTTTGCAAGAAGTCGCTGCTGTTTTCGCGCCTTAACACATCCGATGCAGCTTTTTCAATGACGGGTCCGTCGGCCACAGGGTCGGAAAACGGAAACCCTATCTCAAGAAAATCCATACCGTATTTTTCACAAATTGATACGGCATCCAAAAATTGTTCACTGTTAGGATAATCACAAACAAGATATATGCCTATTTTACACATCCAACACTCCTTTGCTTCTTACTATGCTCAAATCCTTATCCCCTCTGCCTGACAGATTTATTACAACAACCTTGCCGGAAAACATTTTTTTATGTTTTAAAAGGTAGCCTACGGCGTGCGAACTCTCCAAAGCCGGTATTATTCCCTCAAGGGAGCTCAGCAGTTTAAATCCCTCAAGTGCTTCATTATCAAAGCACACATCATATTTCACTCTGCCTTTATCCTTTAAATAACTGTGCTCAGGCCCTACGCCCGGATAGTCCAAGCCCGCCGAAACGGAGTGAACATCTGCAACCTGCCCGTATTCGTCTTGAAGAAGATAGCTTAACGCACCGTGCAAAATGCCGGGTTTTCCCATTGTTAAAGTGGCGGAATGTTTACCCAAATCAAGAGATTCACCGCCGGCTTCAACCCCTATAAGCTCTACGCTGCTGTTAACAAATGCCGAGAATATACCTATTGCATTACTGCCTCCTCCCACACAGGCAATAACACTATCAGGCAGACGATTTTCCTTTCTTTTTATCTGCATTTTGGTTTCTTTGCCTATGACGGATTGAAAATATTTTACGATTAAGGGAAAAGGGTGTGGTCCGACGGCACTTCCGAGAAGATAGTGTGTAGTCTGCACATTTCTGACCCAATCCCTTAATGTTTCGTTTATGGCACTTTTGAGCGTCATACTTCCCTTATCGACAGAAACAACTTTTGCTCCGAGCAGTCTCATTCTGTCAACATTGGGCGCTTGTCTTTCCATATCTTTTTTACCCATATACACAACGCACTCCATATTTAAAAGAGCAGCTGCGGTGGCTGTTGCAACACCGTGCTGTCCCGCGCCGGTTTCAGCTATGATTCTCTTTTTACCCATAAACTTGGCAAGCAGAATTTGACCGAGTGTATTGTTTAGCTTATGTGCTCCCGTATGCAACAAATCTTCTCTTTTTAAATAGACCGAAGCTTCTGAAAAATTGCTCAAATTTTTTGCAAAATATAAGGGCGTAGGTCTTCCTGCATACTCCCTTAGATAGTTCATAAATTCTTTTTTTGCATTTTTGTCTTTTTTAAACTCTATAAATGACTCTTCAAGCTCAAACAGTGCTTTGATTAATGTTTCGGGAACAAATTGCCCCCCGTAGCTACCGAAATATCTTTTCATAATCCCCTCACAATCTTCATAAAATCTTCCATCTTTTTTATATCCTTTTTGCCGGGATAAGCCTCGATAGAACTGACCAAATCAACACCGAACACATGCAATCGTGCTATGGAGACAACATTATCGATATTAACCCCTCCGGCAACAAACAGCCTGCTTCTATACTCAAATTTTTTTAACAGATTCAAATCAAACGAAACGCCGCTTCCCCCTATTGATTTTGTGAAGCTGTCAAACAGTATTAACCCGTTTGATATACCTTTCGGAAGTTCGTCTTTAATCCTGTAAACTCTTATGGTGTTTACTTCTTCCACCGGCTTATACACCTGAGCATAGTCAAGATTGCAAAACTCAACGGCTTTTTTTATCTCTTTATCCGTTTGTTGCACAAACACGCCCACCTTTTTAACATCGCCGTTTATGCCGTCGGTTATTTTTCTAACCTCTTCGTATGTCACAAACCTTTTGCTTTTTTCATAAAACACAAAGCCTATAAAATCAACACCCAAATCAACGGCTGCCGATACATCTTCCGCATTGGTCATTCCGCAAAATTTAACCTTCATTTTGCCACTTTTCCTTTTTTAAAATCAAGCGTTTTAATCCTGACAACAGTTTAGAAATTCCAGAAACGTTTCTTTCAAACCGTCGGAATTTTTAATAAGGGTTTCTCCTATCAAGAATGCATTACAGCTCTCTTTTAAGTAGGCTATGTCTTCTTTTGTTTTGATACCGCTTTCGGCTATTTTTAACGTGCTGAAATCTATGCTTTTTAAAATCTTTTTTGCTCTTTTCAGAGAGATTGTAAGTGTGTCCAAATCCCTTGAGTTTACGCCTGTTATTTTGGGTTCTATCTTTTTTATGCGTTCAGCCTCTTCTATCGAGTGTACTTCCATAAGAACATCAAGCCCCAAATTTTTTGCATAACCGTACAGCTTCTCAAGTTTTTCATCATTCAAAATTCTTACAATCAAGAGTATCATATCTGCGCCACATACATAGGCTTTGTCTATTTGAAGCTTGTCTATAATAAAATCCTTGCATAAAATCGGCAGGCTTGTTTTGTCCGCTACAGCCTTCAATCTTTCAAAACTGCCGCCAAAAAATTTCTCGTCAGTTAAAACACTTATGGCTGATGCATATTGAGTATAAACGGGAAGTATTTCGTTTAAATCTATGTTATTGATAAAACCGGCGGAAGGTGAGGATGATTTAATCTCTGCAATTATATTGATTTTTCCATCCTTGATATTATTTTCCAAACGGTGTATCTTTCTGTTTCTTTCGCCTTTTACTTCAATCGTTTTTATATATTCTTTTTCGTATGAGAGAATATTTTCAAGAACTTTGTTCACCCTCTGATTTCCTCCAGCTTTTCATAAGCTTTGCCGTTTTCAACGGTTTCTTTTGCAAGCGTAAAAGCCTTTTTTAAATCACTTTCAACACCGCTAATAACAAGCCCGAAGGCTGCATTTATGGCTACTGCGTTTTGCAGCGATTTATGTTCTCCCTTAAATGTCTCAATCATAAGTTTTGCGTTTTCTTTTGCGTCACCTCCTTTTATCTCTTTTATATCTGCATATATCCCGAATTCTCGCGGGTCAAACTCAAAAACCTCCTCATTCAATCTTTCTCTTTTGTAACAAACGGTAACATCAGACAGACTTACCTCGTCCAAGCCGTCTTTTGATGACACGAATATAACATCGTCCATACCGAGCAGAGCACTTGCTTCAAACATAGTGTGCAAAAACTCCTCCCTAAAAACACCTATGACCTGATATGATGGGTTAAAAGGATTGCATAACGGTCCAAGGAGATTGAAAATTGTTCTTATGCCGAGCTTTTTTCTTACCGGCGCAACGTTTTTCATAGCTGGATGGTAAAACGGTGCAAATAAAAAGGTGAAATTTTTATCTTTCAAAAAACTATACGCCTCATCCTTTTTTCTGTCTATTTTTACACCCAAAGCATCTAAAACATCCGCGGAGCCGGATTTGGAGCTGACGGCTCTGTTGCCGTGTTTTGCGACAGGAACAAATACGCTGCACACAATTCCCGCCGCTGTGGATATATTAAATGTTGCTTTTCCGTCTCCTCCCGTGCCGCAGGTATCAAGCAAAGCCATATAGGTATTGAGCATATCCGCGTGCTTTCTCATAGACTCGGCGGCAAATGCTATTTCAATCGGAGACTCTTTCTTTTGAGCAAGCAGTTTAAGTAAAACGGCGGTTTTTTCCTCGTCCATTTTTCCGTCCAAGATTAAATCAAAAACACCTTCAACCGTTTTTTCGTCTAAATCCTCTTTGTTGTTCAGTTTGTTAATCGCAGTATCAATCATAAACAACCTCCAAAAAATTTTTAATTATATTCATACCGTTTTCAGTTAAATATGATTCGGGATGAAACTGCACCCCGAATATGCCGATTCCTTTGTTTTCTACTGCCATAATCTCGTTGTCGGATGAGGATGTGGCTACGACATCAAGATTAACCGGATTTTTTACGACAAGTGAGTGGTATCTGACAACCTCTATGGGATTTTTCAAGCCTTTGAATATGGGGCTTTCTTTAAATTCCACCTTATCGGTTTTGCCGTGCATTACGGTTTTTGCTCTAATGATTTCAGCCGAAAAGTAGTAGCCTATTGCCTGCATGCCGAGGCAAACACCAAATACAGGTATTTTACCTGCAAAAAAGTCTATAGCATCGAGGGTTAAAAGGGATTTGGAAGGGTGAGACGGTCCCGGCGATAAAACCAAAGCTTCCAGATTGCTTATGTTTTTCAGATATTCCAAGCTCTCAGTGTTTTTTACAACCTTGACGTTGTCTTTAAAGTGTAAAATGTAGTGATAAATATTATAGGTAAACGAATCGTAGTTATCTATCAAAACTATCATCTATTCCTCCGCTTTTCAATAAAGCCTTGAGCTTGTTTATGGTTTCAAAATATTCGCTTTCAGGCTCACTGTCATAGACTATGCCCGCTCCGGCTTGCAGCCTTGCCGTATTATTATTAAAAACCGCCGTTCTTATGGTTATTGCCATATCAATATTTGAGTCGAATCCGATATATCCTATACATCCGCCGTAAGCTCCTCTCGGATGGGTTTCGGTTTCGTCAATTATCTCGATGGCTCGAACCTTCGGTGCCCCGCTTAAAGTGCCTGCCGGAAATGTGTTTGCCACCAAATCGTATGACGATATATCATCTTTTAGAGTGCCCTCTACCTCAGAGACGAGGTGAATTACGTGGGAATACTCCTCTGCCTGCATAAAACTTTTAACAAATACACTGTCTTTTTTTGAAACCCTCGCCAAATCGTTTCTTGCCAAATCAACAAGCATAAGATGCTCTGCTCTTTCCTTTTCATCGTTAATCAGAATATTTTTTTGTTTTTTTGTTTCTTCTTTGTTCGTTCCTTTTGGCTTTGTGCCTGCTATGGGCTTCAATATGGCTTGGTTTTTTCGTTTTCTGATATGTATTTCTGGAGACGAGCCGACTATAAACGACTCTCGGTTTTTCAAAAAAAACATATATGGGGAGGGGTTTATTTTCCGTAAGTTTCTATAAAATTCAAAGGGGCTGAGATTTTCAACATCGAAAAAATTGCTTATTACAACCTGAATAGCCTCGCCTTCCGCTATTAAATTCTTAACCTTTTTGACATTTTCCATAAACTCTTCTTTAGAAAACATCTGTTTTGTTATTCTTGCAGATTGGGTTTTTTTAGTTTCGTTTGTCAAATCCAAACTCTTTATTTTTTTCTCAAAATCGTTAATGGACTTTTTGGCAATATCGTAGTTAGCCTGCTCGGATTTGCTTGTGTCAAATATATGGAGATGTCCTATGTACAGCCTGTCGGTGTAGTTGTCATAAACAAGAAAAAGTTCAACTTCGAAAAATAGCCCCAAAATATCTGGGAGTTTTGACAGTGGTTTCCTTAGTATATCGAACAGCTCTACGGCTTCATAGGCAAAATAACCGACATACCCTCCGTAGAAATCACCCAGCTCTCTTTTTTTGAAAATCTTTTTACGCTTAAAAAAATTACCCGATGTGTTTTTATCAACAATCACCGGCTCGTCCAAATCAAACGACATAAAAGAAAAACGGCTGTATGTTTTATCCTCCTTTGCACTTTCAAGAAGAAACATATTGTCGCTTGAGAGCATTTTTGAAAGAAGCGAGATAGGTGTTTCCATATCGCCTTCTATCTCTTTATACATAACAATACCGTCGTAGCCGTTTTTAAATGCGTGGGAAAAATCTTTCTTATCAACCATTAGCACCTCCGAATAACAAAAAAGCCGCCTCAAGCTTAAAGCTAAAGACGGCTCAAAATAAAAAAACCGCCTCAAGCAGTCCGTCCAAGCTATCCCTAAACTCGGACAAACCGCCTGAGGCGGCAAAGTTAAGTGGGATAGCTTTTAACTACCCCACCACCAGTTATTAAATAAAACTATCGAATGCTCAATTCCAAAATTCACCATAACGCCTACCTTGTATCAAATAAAATGACAAAAGTCAAATGGTATATGAATTGGTAGTGTTTAAAAATAATGGTAATGGCAAGGAAAACTTTGAATGTTTTTTGCAGAGGATAAAAAGTCTGGACAAGTTGGGAAAATAAGAAAAATGGAAAAGAAATAAAAGAAAAATAAAAAGATTGAAAGTTCTGTCTAACACCCAAAAGTGGTTCTCTTGTTTTTATATTCAACTTTAAAAGGGATATTTTTATTTTGAATTGACGGTAATCTTGAAAAAAATTGACTGATTAAAGTTTAATTGTTATAAGAAAAACTTGATATGATGAATTTTTGTTTAAGGAAATGTTTTGTTTATAAAGGTAAATCGATGAATATGTATAAAAT
>WGCD01000066.1 GCA_015493995.1 Desulfurellaceae bacterium | reverse complement strand
ACCTATGAGGCATTGAAACTCGTGAACATTCTAAAACAAGTTTGGTTCTTATTTATTGATTTTTACCCTACCTATGAGGCATTGAAACTTCATAGGCTGACCGGGATAATAAGAGTTGTCTCCGCATTTTTACCCTACCTATGAGGCATTGAAGGATAAAAAATTACAGTTACAACGATTTTATCAATTAAACCGACACAATCCTTGTATTGAAATCCTAAGCTCGAATGCAGCACCTCCTTTTTGAGAAGAATCGACACAAATAAATCTTTTATCTTGCAGAAAATCATAAAATAATTAAAATTAAGCAGCTTAAATTTAGGAGTTGCTGTGGCGTTAATAGCTGTTATTGACTACGATAGCGGTAATGTTAGAAGTGTTTCAAAAGCTGTGGAGTTTATCGGCTCTATGGCTAAAATAACAAAAGATAGAGATGAAATTCTGCAATCAGACGGTGTTATACTGCCCGGACAGGGGTCTTTCGGCGATTGTATGGATAAGCTGAAACTGTATAATCTTATTGATGTCATATACTCTTTCATCGATAAAAAAAAGCCGTTTTTGGGTATTTGTGTCGGCTTGCAGCTGCTTTTTGAAAAAAGTTTTGAGTTCGGAGAGCATCAAGGTTTAAACATAATTAGCGGAGTGATAGAAAGGTTTCCAAAAAAGAAAGGTTTTCCTGTGCCTCATATGGGTTGGAACAGTGTGAATATAGAAACCGATAACGGGATTTTTAAAGGAATAGAAAACAACAGCTACTTTTATTTTGTTCATTCATATTACGCCAAAGCCGAAGAAAACGAGATAGCCTCAACGGAATATATTATTGATTTTACATCTGCGGTTAATAAAGATAATGTTTGGGGGGTTCAGTTTCACCCGGAAAAAAGCCAAAAAGACGGTTTGAAAGTTTTGAGGAATTTCTGCGATATTTGCGAGGGCAAGCTATGAAAATAATCCCTGCGATAGATTTAATGGACGGCAAGGTCGTTAGATTAAAGTTAGGCAAAAAAGATGATTATATCGTATATAGCAGCTCGCCTGTCGATATGGCTTTGGAGTTTGAAAAATTAGGCGCAGACAGAATACATATTGTTGATTTGGATGCGGCTTTCGGAAGCGGCAACAATAGAAAAATTATAAGAGAGATGGCTGAAAAGTTACGATTTGCTCAAATGGAAATTGGCGGTGGCATAAGAACAATTGATGATGTCAAAGAGGTTCTTTGCTGCAAAGCGCAAAGGGTGATACTCGGGACTATGCCGATTAAAAACCCGTCTTTGTTTAGGGATATTGTTGATGAGTTTAAAGATAAAATTATTGTTGGCGTTGATGTTGAAAACGGGTTTGTTAAAATTTCAGGTTGGGTTGAAAATAGCAAAGCAGACTATATTTCTTTTCTTGAAAAGATGCAAGAAATGGGCATTAAAGAGGCAATTGTAACGGATATAACAAAAGACGGAATGTTGAGCGGCGTTGACGATAATTTTTATAGAAATATAGCTTTAAAAACAAATCTTAGAATCATAATATCAGGCGGCGTTAAAGACGAAAACGACATCAAAAAAGCTAAAAATCTTGAAAAATACGGGGTTTACGGTGTGATTATAGGAAAGGCTATCTATGAAAAAACCATCGATTTAAAAGCAATTTTGGAGAAATACAGATGATAAAAATTACTACTATTGTTGAAAATACGGCAGCAAAAGCGAAATTCAGAGCCGAACACGGATTGAGTATGCTTGTTGAAAAAGACGGTCAATTTATTCTTTGGGATACAGGACAAAGCGATTGTATAGTTCACAATGCAAAAATTCTCGGTATAGATTTAAGTAAAATTAAAACAGTTGCTTTGAGCCACGGTCATTACGACCACGTCGGCGGTTTGGAATATCTGCTTGATTACACCTCTCCTGCTATTTACGCCCATCCTGAAATATTCAGAAAGAGATATTCGAAACTGAGTGATGACGGCAATTTGAGGTACATAGGAATTAAAGATAGAAAATTTTATGAAGATAAAGGTGCTCAATTTAGCCTAAGCGCAGAACCTGTTGAAATTTTTAACGGTATATTTACAAGCGGTTTTGAGGATATGCACACCGACTTTGAAGAGGTTGATAAAAATTTTGTTTACGAAAAAGAAGGAGAGTACGTCAAAGACTACGTTGAAGACGATATGAGCCTCGTTATAGATATGAAGGATGGTCTTTTTGTGCTGTTTGGCTGCGCCCACAGAGGAATCATTAACATAATGGACGATATTGAAAACCTTTTTGGCAAAAAGGTTATAGGTTTTCTTGGCGGAACTCATCTTGGACCTGCAAGTGAAAATCAAAGAAAAAGAACGATTGAAGAGCTTAAAAAAAGAGAGTGTGTTCAAATAATGGGTCCTTCTCACTGCACAGGAATGTTGATGAGTTCAACGTTATTTTGCGAATTTAAAGACAGGGTCATTTTTAACAATGTAGGCACGGTTGTGCAGCTTTAGTTATGGGAAGTGCTATTGCCACAATAGCGCCTATATTTCTGGTTATTGTTGTAGGCTTCTTTGCAAAAAAATACTCTTTCATAAACGATACGGCTGTTAAGATAAACAACAGACTTGTTTTCTATATTTTTCTGCCGGCTCTTTTGGTTTACAAAATAGCGGATTCAAAAATAGCTCAACTTTTTCAGCCCAATATGATTATAGTCTTGTATTTAAGCGTGTTTCTGATTTTTCTTTTGTCTCTTGTTATCTCTTTTTTGTTAAAGGTGAATAAAAAAGATGCAGGTGTTGTAGCTATAAGTTCATTCAGAGGAAATTTTGCATATATGGGTTTGCCGATTGCATACTACCTTTTTTCTAATAAGGGAATTGTTATAGGCAGTATGCTCATCGCATTTATTGTTCCTTTCGTTAATATTTTGTCCATTTTCTCGCTATCTGTGTCTTCTTCAAGCGGATACAAAAAAATCATAAAAGACACGTTTTTAACACCCATCGTGATTGCGTCTTTTATCGGCATATTTTTAAGCATTTACAATATAAAAATACCGCAAGTGCTTGAAAAATTTCTTCAAATTCTTTCTCTTCCTGCACTGACTTTGGCTCTTGTGGGCATAGGAGCTTCTCTTGAATTTAAAACAATATACGGAAAGTCGTTTTTAATTGTTTTAAGCTCAATGCTTAAACTTGTTGCTCTTCCTGCTGTCGGTTTGGTTTTATTAAAGTTTTTTCCTCTTAATAAAATTCAATCGGATGTTTTGCTGGTTATGCTTGCTGCTCCACCGGCTACACTTAACTATATAATGGCTCAACAGATGGGCGGTAATGAGGTTTTAGCAAGCGCTAACATATGTTTGTCAACGGTATTTTCTTTTGTAACGTATGCTTTTTGGATATATTTTATGAGATAGTGTAAAAAAGCTTTTTTGCTTTTGAATTGAGATATAAAAACGATTGGTTGACAACTTGTGGATTGCCTTGTATATATTAGAGGTTAAACGGCTCTTTAAAGCCTTGATATTAAAAAAAGAGGTGAGTTATGTCGTATTTGGTTTTATTAAGACACGGTCAGTCCATTTGGAATAAAGAAAATCTGTTTACCGGATGGGTTGATGTTCCTTTGAGTCAGGAAGGAATAATGGAGGCTATGATTGCCGGTGAGAAGTTAAAGAAATTTTGTTTTGATGAGGTTTATACGTCGGTTTTAATAAGGTCTATACAGACAGCCATGATAGCGCTAAGTAAGATAGATTGTAAGAAAATGCCAATTATACAACACGAAAACGACAAAATGGCTCAGTGGGCTAAGATAAATAACGATTTAAAGATAATGCCTGTTTTTGAATATGAAGAGCTTAACGAAAGGTATTACGGAGATTTGCAGGGTAAAAACAAGAAGGAAACGGCTGAAAAATATGGAGAGGAACAGGTGCATAAGTGGAGAAGAAGCTATGATATAAAGCCGCCAAACGGCGAGTCTTTAAAGGATAACTATGAGCGAACCATACCTTTTTTTAAAAACGTTATAGAAAATAGACTGAAAGACGGAAAGAATATTTTGATAAGCGCACACGGCAACAGCCTTAGAGCTATTGTAAAATACATAGAAAATATATCGGATGAGGCAATTCCAACATTTGAAATTCCAACCGGAATTCCGATGGTTTATGATTTTATAGGCGGGACTTTTACCAACAAAAAGGTTCTTTCGTAATGGAAAATCTTTTAGACAAGTTTAAGAAAATAGCAACAGCAAACAATGTAGAGGTTAAGGAATTTGCAGATATAGAAGATGAGCTTAAGAGTTTGAGGTATAAGGGCGAGGAGTATTTCAAAAAAGGCAGGCTCGGAATTGTCAGAGCACTTTGCGCCAATGCGGAAGAGGCAAATGCGATTGTTGATGTTTCAAGTCAAGAAAAACTCTCGTGCATCATAGATGTTGAAAAATTGATTATCTTAATAGATAAAGAAAAAATATTTGAAAATATGCACAAAGCCTATCAAGAGGCGTATAAGTCAAAATCATCCGACTATATGATTTTTGTATCTCAGGAAAGTAAGACGGCAGATATAGAAAAACAGCTGATTAGCGGTGTGCAGGGCGCCAAAAAACTCGTGTTTTCGGTTAAATAGATGGATGCGTCAAACGTATATGCCTTTAGATTATGCAAGCAGGGAATAGAAAATATAATGCATATAGATTTCGTTCAAGAAGACGAATTGATTGAGATAGACAAACAAAAACAACTTTCAAAAAGAAACATTGAGCATTTTTTGCAAGACAAACCTTTTTTAAATATGCTTTTGTGGGGCGAAAGGGGTTGTGGAAAATCGTCTTTGGTGAAAATGCTTTTGACGGTTTATAGAGGCAGAGGTTTAAGGATAGTCGAGATAAATCAAAGAAACGTTGAAAATATCTACAAACTCTACGATGAAATCAGAAAGAACAAAAACTATAAATTTATGCTGTTTTTTGACGATATATCTTTCGACAATAAGGATGAGCATTATCGGCAATTTAAATCGGTTTTGGAGGGAGGAATAGAACAAACGCCAAGCAATGTTATGTTTGTTGCAACTTCCAATAAAAGGCACTTAACCAAAGACGAGGTTTTGTCAACGTACGAATTGTATTCTCACGACGAGATAAACGAACAACTCTCCCTGTTTGGCAGATTCGGGCTGGTGCTGGGGTTTTATCCTCTTTCGAAGGGTTCGTATTTAAAGATTGTGGAGTATTATGCTGAAAAGTTGAAGTTGAAATTGAGCCTTGAGCTTGAAAAAGAGGCTGAAAGTTATGCAATTGAAAGAGGAGGAAGGAGCGGAAGAATCGCCAAGCAGTTTGTAATATACAAAAGTTTCCAAGAAGGGGGATTAAATTGAACGTTTTGGCTATAGACCCGGGTTCGACAAGTACAAAAATAGGCGTATTTATTGACGGAAAACTGCACAAAACAACAATCGAACACAAAAGAGATGTGTTAAACTCCTTTAAACACATAATGGACCAGGAGAGAATGAGATTTGAAGTTATAGACAATTTTTTGAAAGAAAACGGATACTACAACATTAAATTTGATGCCGTTTCCGGAAGAGGCGGTTTAATAAAGCCGATAGAAAGCGGAGTTTATGAGGTTAATGAGGCTATGCTGAAGGACTTGCGGGACGGTGTTAACGGATTTCACGCATCAAACCTCGGTGGAATATTGGCGTATGAATTTTCCAAACGTTTTTTGTGTTATGCGTTTATAGTTGACCCTGTTGTTGTTGATGAAATGGACGATGTCGCAAGGCTTTCCGGTTTTAAAGATATTGAAAGAAAAAGCATATTTCACGCATTAAACCATAAGTCGGCATCAAGAAAAGCCGCCGAGAAATTGGGGAAAAGATACGATGAGTTAAATTTGGTTGTTGCGCATATGGGCGGTGGAATTTCAATAGGTGCGCACAAAAAGGGAAGAGTTGTCGATGTAAACAACGCTTTGGACGGGGAAGGACCATTTGCAGTTGAAAGAACCGGAGGTTTGCCGATTGGCGATTTGGTCAGATTGATAGAGGATAAAAAATACACAACAAAAGAGCTGCTTGCTGTTTTTAGCAAAAAGGGCGGTGTTTATTCGTATCTAAACAGTATAGATATGATAGAAATTGAAAAGAGGATTAAGTTCGGCGACAGATATGCTAAGCTTGTGGTTGATGCCCTCATATATCAGGTTTCAAAAGAGATAGGTGCACTAAGCGCTGCTTTGGAGGGAGATGTTGATGCTGTTGTGTTAACCGGAGGATTAGCAAAAAGCACTCTTATAACACAAGGAGTCCAAAAAAAGGTTAAGTTTATTGCAGATGTTATAATTTTAGGGGGAGAATTTGAACTTGAAGCTCTTGTTGAGGCGTCTTTAAGGGCTTTAAACAAAGAAGAAGCAATAAAGAAATATATTTAGAAAATAAGGAGTTTGTACAAAATGAACGTTAGTAAAAATATATCGAAACTTTTGCAAAGTGAAGGAATGGATATAGATACGCTTGCGAAAATTACAAAGATAGATAAAGAAGCCTTAAAAGAAATTGTGGAAGGAAAAGCAGAACCTATGGCATCGGACTTATTGAAAATAGCTTCGGCTTTATCGGTTGATGCCGCAAAATTGCTCTACGGCAAGGCTTTTGAAGAAAAAAAAGCCATAAAAACAAGCCACAACGACAGGGTGGTTGTTAAAAGAAGGGATAATTTCAAATATGAGAGCCTTGCACCGTACTATGCGGGAAAACATATAGAACCTTTTGCACTTGAGATATATAAAACCGACAATCCTGATATGAGCAGGCACGAGGGAGAGGAATTTCATTATGTTTTGGAAGGGAAAATAAAAATTATAGTCGGAGACGAAGAGTTTATACTTGAAAAAAGCGACTCCATTTATTTTGATTCCTCCCTGCCCCACTATGTAACTTCACTTGTTGATGTGTCTAAGGTTATAGTAGCTATATACAACCCTGGTTCTATGGTTCAAGCCGTCAGAAGCGGAAAAATGAGAGATTTAATACAAACAGCGAAACTGCTCGATAAAAAAGAGCTTGTTTTGGTGTCGCCCGATAATACATCTTTGAGTGCTGTCAATAAAGCCATTGAGGAAGGGATTATCTCAAAAGCCTATCTGGTTGGTTCAAAGAATAAGATAGAGTCTTACTGCTCAGAAACATTGATTCATAAAAAAAGATATGCTTTGGAGTATGTTGATGACAGCAAGGAAAGTTACGAAGCCGATTGTGCCGCAAAGGGTGTTGAGGTTTTAAAACTTCATTCTGCTGATATGATTATGAAAGGGAAAATCAATTCATCACCGTTTACCAAAGCAATCTTGAATAAAGAAAAAGGTCTCGGAACCGGCAGGAGGCTCTCTCTTGTAAGTATTCTTGAGATTCCAGGATTAAACAGACTGATATTTTTAACAGACCCAGGCATCAATCCCGAACTTTTCCCCGGAAACGACATTAAGGCAAGCATAGATATAATTAAAAACGCTATTGATGTGGCAAAAAGCCTCGGAGTTGTACGACCAAAGGTTGCTCTTCTTGATGCGAATGAGATGCCCTCAAGCAAAATACCTACAACAATAAACGAGCATAAACTCTCGCAAATGGAGTGGGAGGATGCGGACGTTTATGGTCCTTTGTCTTATGATTTAGCTTTGTATGAGGAAGCGGTGAAAAAGAAAGGCATAAAAAACAACCCTGTAGCAGGAAGAGCGGATATATTGGTTGTTCCGCATATAGAAGGTGGAAATTTCTTATATAAAGCCTGGGTTATGACGATGGGAGCAGAGGTTGCCAATATAGTTTTGGGTGCTAAAGTGCCGATTATATTCACATCAAGAAGTGACAGCGACATAGTTAAATTTTTAACGATATGTTCAAGCGCACTCTACAGTGAATATTTTAAGAGACATTCAGAATAACTAAGATTATCTATCAGCCGAATTTATACGAAACGCCGAATCCGCCTTTTGGGTATTTCCAGGATATATTATCACAGGCTATTCTGCATGTTCCGCATTCCACACAAGCATCGTAGTTGATGCTTAAAAATTCTCCTTTTGTATCGTATTCATAAACCTTGGCGGGACATACATAGGTACACTGCCTTTTTTCACATATTTTGCATTCATCAGGATTTTTAACGCCGAGATGACTTTCTTCTTCGTTTATGTTATATCCCAAAAGGTAGAGTTTATCCTCTAAATTCATCGTATCATATACCTCCAGATAGCATATAGGTCTTTTGCGAAATTTACATAACCGAATTTATCACCAAATTCCTTTTTAGCTTTTTTTATCTTGTCCGGTTTAGAAACTCCGTCAACACTGAACCAATCATAAACAAAATCTATAAAAAACTGAGGATATTTTGTAAGGAAGTATCGTTTTTCTTCCAATAGCTTCGGCATATTTTTATACATACTCAAATCCTTGCAGGCAAAACTCTTTCTTATTTTATCCTGATAGCGAGATAGAGACTTAGATGAAAAATCTCCGGTTTGTTTTGCCTCCAAATATGTTTTGGCCGCTAATTTGCCGCTTTCTATGGCTAAATTTGAACCCTCTCTATTGACATTATTTACAAACATTATTGCATCGCCTGTTGTTAAAAAACCATCCGTAAATAATTTTGGAGTTGCATAATATCCGCCTTCAGGTATCATGTGGGCAAGATATTCTTTTGTTTGTCCGCCTTCTATTAAAGGTGCAACGGAAGGATGAGCCTTTATCTTTTCCAATAAATCATTCGGATTTGTTTTATGCTCAATTAGGTCTTGGATAACAACACCTACTCCTATGGAAATTGAACTTGAGTTTGTGTATAGCCAAGCCATACCCTCCATACCATCTAAAAAAGGTCCCGTCATTTCGTAAGCTGCACCTTCTTTATCGCTTCTTAACTGAAATCTATCATTTATTTTTTCTTTATCCAAGCCTATAACCTCTTTGACAGCCAAAGCAACTATGTTGGGTTTTATCTTGTTTCTCAATCCTAGTTGCTTTGCCAAAAAAGAATTTACACCGTCAGCACCTATGACAACATCGGCATACAAATCACCATCCGGCCTGTCGGTTTTCACGCCAACAACCTTACCGCCTTCCACTATGGGTTGTGTAACTACTGTTTCATTAATGATAAGTGCTCCCATCTGTTCAACTTTTTTAGCGAACCATCTGTCAAATTTTGCTCTAAATACACTAAAGCTGTTAAAAGGCTCAGAATTGTATTTCTGACTTTTAAAAGAAACTCCAAGGTGAGAAACATCATCCATAAACCACAAATTTTGCTCGATAATATGTCTTTCGACAGGTGCTTCTTTATAAAACTCGGGTATTAAATCATCCATTGCTTTTGTATAAAATATGCCGCCCATAACGTTTTTTGAGCCAGGGAATTTACCTCTTTCAATAATTATTGTATTTACGCCGGCTTTTGCCAATACAAATCCTGCTGCCAACCCGGAAGGTCCTGCCCCAACTATTATAACATCAAAATCTTTTCTTTTCACAGATTATCTCTCCTTTTTTATTTTTTCTCTAAATAGGTCAATCATCGCGGGTAGTATTTTCCCTGTTTCCCCTACTATACCGTATGTTGCAATCTCAAATATCGGTGCCTCTTCATCTTTATTGATTGCTATTATAATTTCCGATGATTTCATACCGACTTGATGTTGTATTGCTCCAGATATTCCGCAAGCTATATATATTTTTGGGTGAACGGTTTGGCCTGTTTGACCAACCTGCCTGGTTTGAGGAGCCCAACCCATCTGCACTGCTTTTCTGCTTGCTGCCCAAGTTCCGCCCAAAATGGATGAAAGTTCTTTGACATATTTAAAATTTTCTTTTGTTTCCATACCCAGTCCGCCTGCAACTATAACATCATAGAAATTTAAATTGACAGCTTCTTCGCTTTCCAATGTCTTGTCAATTACGGTTTTCAGGTAATTTGATTTGTTAAACTTAAAGCTTTCTTCTACTACCTCTCCCTCAACAGAGAATTCAACGGCTTTATAAACGCCCGGCCTTGATGTTGACATCTGAGGTCTGTTATCCGGACAAAAAATGGTAGCCATAAGATTACCGCCGAATGTCGGCCTTGTCATAAGTAGATTGTTTGTCTTTTTATCAATATCCAGCCCTGTTGTATCAGCCGTTAATCCTGTATTTAATTTTGTTGCAATGGTTCCCGCCAAGTCTCTTCCAAGTGTTGTCGCACCTATTAAGACAATTTCCGGTTTATATTTATCTATCAGGTAGCTTGCGGCATCCCTAAATGGTTCTGTTTTATATTCGCTCAACAAATTGTCTTCGATAAAGTAAAATTTGTTGGCGCCGTATCTAAACACCTCATCTGCAAGATGTTTTACTTTCTTTCCTAAAGCAAACGTATGAACTTCACATCCGAGAACCTCAGCCAGTTCCCTTGCTTTTGATATAAGTTCAAAAGATACACTTTTTGCTTTTCCGTCTTTATGTTCTACAAAAATCCAGATATGTTTATATTCCCCTATATCCTGTTTAATCATAACATACCCTCACTATTGTTATATTTTGCCCATATCTTTAAGAGTAGATTCAATGTTTTCGTATAAAAAATTCAATGTGTCTTGCATAGAGCCTTTGTTAATCATCTCTCCTCTTTCTCTTTTTTGCGGTGTAAATGCCTTTTTTACCTTTGTTGGTGAATTTTTAAGTCCGCATTTGGAAGAATCTATTTTAGTGTTTTTTGTATTCAAAATTTTTATTGTTGCTCTTGCTGCCCTAATTAAATATGGAAGAGGAGCATATCTAATCTTATTTATCTCTTCTTCTACGGTTATAAAACACGGAAAAGTTGTTTCAATTGTTTCTGCGCCCGACTCAATCAGTCTAACTATTTCTATTGTTCTTTTCTTCAAGTCAATATCTTTAATTGCTATAGCATAGGTTACGAGTGGGATATCAAATCTGGTGGCTATTCCCGGTCCTGTTTGAGCTGTATCACCGTCAATAGCCTGTTTACCGGATAAGAAAATATCAACATCCCCTTTTTCTTCAATTATTTTTTTAGCACCAGCCCAAAGAGCATAACTTGTTGCAAGTGTGTCTGAACCGGCAAAAACCCTGTCACTTAAAAGATAAGCGTTATCCACCCCCATAGATAGCGCCTCTTTCAATGATGATTCTGCCATTGGTGGACCCATAGTGATAACAGAGACAGTGCCAGAAAATTTTTCTTTAATTCTAACTGCTTCTTCTATAGCGTGCTTGTCAAAAGGATTGATTATTGCGGGAACGCCCTCTCTTATTAACGTTCCTGTGTTGTAATTAACTCGCACTTGAGAGGCGTCTGGAACCTGTTTAATAAAAACGAGCAAATGCACTACGATTTCCTCCTTCAACAATAGAGTTTATACTACCTTATATAAGATTGTATAATAAATATTTTTATAAGTCAATAATATTCTTATCTATATATCCAAGTTTAATTTAAACATACTATGATTCTAACCTTGGGAAGGTTGAAACAAACTAAATCGTAATATTTTCTATGTATTACCCTGTTTGGACTGTTTGTAGTAAATAGCCTGGTGTATTTTTGCATCGATGTTTTCGGATAAACTGAAATATTCAAAATAAACAACCATATGGTCAAATTCATCTATTATGTTTGATACAACAGCAGGTATTGTAATCACATCTTTCAAGGGCTTCATTTTCAATAAAACCGTGTCACCTATGCAAAGTTCAATGTCAGATTTGGTTACCTTGGCGGATAATGACTTTGAGCCGAACCTTTGAACGTATATTTTTATGAACTGCTTGTTTGATTCCAAAGAGTCCATTATCTTACCGGATAGTTTAAGCGGTACGGCTATTGCTTCAAACTCCCAAAAGACATTTAGATTGCTTAAAGTTGTTTCTGATGCACCCTTAATCATTAAATTTAAAGATGTGTCGGTGGAGGATATAACAGAAGCCTTAAAATCATATATTATATCAAAAAAGGGAAATTGAATTCTAATAAGCTCGTTATACGAAAAGTTCACATCAACGGATTCGTTAAAGGTTATTCCCACAATGTCGTTGCTTGCATACTCTATCGCTCCTTGGATAAAAATCAGTTTTCCTTCTTTTGAAGCAATAACCGTTACCGGTTTTCCTATATTGTTAATGCTGGCAAGCGTCGATGTGTTAAACTCCCTTTTGTCGTAGTACCTTTCAATAATGTCAACTGCATACTTAACCACATCCTCATCAAAAACATCTATTGCGGAACTTTTAATAGCTGCTATTATTTCGTTTATTTCAAAACCTTTTCTGCCTGGTCTGTCGGTATATAACCCGTCAACCGTTTCTGACAAAGCAAGAATCCTCGACTCCATCGGTATATCGGCTTTTTTATATCCGTAATAACCCTTGCCGTCCATTCTTTCGTGGTGGTAGTAGGCTATCTCTATTATCTCATCCATTATGGGATTGTGCGCAAATATATTTTTTAGATTTTTAGGGTGCTCTTTTATAATATCCATCTCCTCTTTTGTTAGTTTGCCCTCTTTGTAAAAAACTTCTCTTGGTATGTACATCTCGCCTATATCGTGAATTAAGGCTGCATAACAAAGATTTCTTTGAGATTTTTTATCCAAGTCCATCTGTCTTGCTATCGCAATCGACAAATCAGATACCCTAAAAGAGTGGTAAAATGTTCTTGGCCTGGCATTTTTTATTATATTAAGTGCGTTGATTGAGAAGTACCTTTTTGCAACATCACTTCGTATCTCGACATAAACATCAAGAAAATAGGGCATCATAGCGGCGGACAATTCTCTAAGAATCTGTTTTATTTCATCGTTTATACTGTCATTTTTTATTATAAATTCAAATACCCCTATATTTAGATTGTGCAGGTATAGATTTTTTATATACAAAGTTGAGTTTTTGATGAATTTTCCGTATAGAAACGGGTGGTTGCTTATTATTTCTCCAAAATGCTCGTATTCATCTCTTTCTTCCAAGGCGTTTGTAAAGGTTTTTGTGGCTGTCAGCTGCAGACCTTTATAATCTTTTAAAAACCCCTTTTTGCTTTCGTATATATTAAACAAAAAAAACTGCTTACTGTTTAGCTTAAAAAAAAGATTGAACCTAAACTCTTCATTTTTAATTCTTTCAAGATAAAGGCTTATAATTTCTTTTAGTTTTGCAGTCGGATTCTCAGCCATAACAGCTCCTTATTTTTTAAGAAAAATATAAGGCAAAAAACCTTTATCCTTTTACGAAAGTTCCGCTTTTTCCGCCCTCTTTGTAGAGTAGATATATGTTTTGAATCTCTATTGACTTATCAATCGCTTTGCACATATCGTAGATTGTTAAAGCCGCAATGCTAACAGCAGTAACAGCTTCCATTTCAATCCCCGTTTTATGGGTTATCTTAGCCTCTGAGAATATTTTAACAATGTTGTGTTCATCGTCAAACTCGAATTTTATGTCAATGCTTTCAAGCGGAAGCGGATGACACATAGGTATCAAATGGGGTGTCTGTTTTGCTCCCATAATGCCTGCAACCTGCGCAACAGCAAGGACATCGCCTTTTTCAACCCTACCCTCCTTTAAGGCTGTGTATGCCTCTTGTGAAAGTTTAACCTCTCCGTAGGCTCTGGCAATTCTTAATGTGTATCCCTTATGACTGACATCGACCATTTTTGCTCTTTTTTGTTCGTTAAAATGCGTAAAATCCACCCTACCCTCCTATGGCAGACATTGTTGAGTGTATTGACTCACTCAGCATGGAATGCTCTTTGGGTTTAATTTTAACAGCGTATTTTATAAGCCTTTCAACCTCTTGTTCGTCCCGTTTTCTTATTGCATCCTTTAAATTTATTCTTATGTTATGCCCCAAACAGGCAATTATTTCACCTTCGCTTGAGAGTCTTATCCTGTTGCAGGCAGCACAGAACGCTTTGGAAAGAGGGGTTATAAATCCTACATAACCGCTTTTAAGTTTATAATAAACAGAAGGACCGTTTGTTTTTTTGTCGGTTTCTTCCATATCGAATTTTTCTTTAATTATGTTTTTTATCTCGTTTATGCCGATGAAATGTTTTCTCCAGTTGGGTATAAGCTCAGTGGGCATAAGTTCGATAAATCTTATATCATACCCTCGTTTGTGCGCAAAGTTGACCAAATCAATAATTTCGTTATCGTTGATTTGCCTCATAACAACCGTGTTAATCTTGGTTTTTTCAAAGCCTGCCTTATCTATTGCATCCAATCCTTTAATGATATCCTCGATATTGCCCACTCTTGTGATTTTCCTAAAATTTTTATTAGAGAGCGTGTCAAGACTAACGGTAATTCTGCTTAAACCGGCTTTTTTTAAATCTTCCGCATAAACAGGAAGCATTGTCCCGTTTGTAGTAAGTGAAATTTCATTGATGCCGTCAATATTATTTATCAATTTTATTAAATTATCGAGGTATTTCCTTGCGAGAGGTTCACCGCCTGTTAATTTAACCTTGGATATTCCCAACTTTGCCGCAACTTTAAGAAAGAAAGCTATATCCTCATAGGTAAGCAGGTTTTCCATTGGCTTCCAGTTGATACCGTTTTTAGGCATACAGTATATACATCTGAAGTTGCATCTGTCGGTAATGGAAATTCTAACGTAATTTATGACCCTGCCGAATCTGTCAACTAACTGTTCCATATTTTAACCATATCCTCAAAGTGTTTTTTATCATTATTCAAAACATCCGCAACGCTGATAAATCCTTGTGCTTCAATATTTCTTATCTTGCCGATATTTTCAAGATTTATGCCTCCTATCAAATAAGCCGGAAACCGTGATGCTTCAACCATCTTTTTTGCTGTTTCAACGCCGACCGGTTTATATGCATCGTCTTTTGTTGTTGTGTAAAAAATAGGACCTACACCGATATAATTGCAGCAGTCCGCCTGTCTAACCTCTTCTATGCTGTGTGTGCTCAAGCCGATTATGAAGTTTTTAGGAACTATTTTTCTAACCTTACAAACAGGCAAATCCTTATCCCCCAAATGAACGCCGTCTGCTTTGACAATCAGTGCCAAATCAACCCTATCGTCAACTATAAAAATTATATCCTTGCCTTTTATCATATTTTTTATTTTTTCTGCCTCTTCAAACATCTCTTTGTCGCTTTTGTATTTGCATCTGTATTGGATTATCTTGACGCCAAATTCTATCAATTTTTCTGCCGATTCTATAGAGCCGTATCGTTCGTCTGTTACTCCGTAAAACCCCTCAGGCAAATCCATCTCGCCACCTCATATAAGTTAGCAAAAAACCTTTTGGCTTTCGTATTCTTTAACAATTCTTCATTATTGCGCGATACAATTAAAAAAGGAGTTATCCCTGCATTCAATCCCAACTCAATGTCGCTTTCCTTATCGCCAACAACAAACGATTTATCTTTATTTATACCAAATTTTTTAACCGCCTCGTCAATCAAACCCGTTTTGGGTTTTCTGCAGGAACAGTTATCTTCAGGCAGATGAGGGCAGAAATAGAATTCGTCAATGAGCCCGCCTAACATTTCGTTTAATACTTTGTGTGTTTCGTTTACAAAATCAACACTAAAATATCCCCTGCCTATTCCTGATTGATTGCTGACAACTATTAATTTAAAACCGCACTCTTTCAACAAAGCCAAGCCCTCTTTAGCCAAAGGCAAAAGCTCTATATCTTCAATTTTGCTCAAATAGTGAACGTCTTTGATTATGGTTCCGTCTCTGTCTAAAAAAACGGCTTTTACTTCCATCTGTTGTGCAGCCATAAGTATTTTTCAGGCTCCTTTCTTATCCACTCTTCAAATCTACTATACACCTTTTTCATTATTTCTTCCACATCCTTTTTAAAATCATCACTTTTAACGGGCAGAATCGGCTCTTCTATAACTATTTCATATCCGTTTTTATCTTCTTTCATATAGGCAGGCAGAATCGGTACGTTCAATTTGTGTGAAAATACGCCTATACCCTCGCTGACCCTTGCTTTTCTGTTAAAAAAGTCTATTTTAAACGAGTCGTCGCTTGATGCCTGGTCAACCAAAACACCGAGAATTTTACCCTTTCTTAAAATCTTAATAAAACTGAAAGCGCTCAACCTTTTGGAGAGTATGGTATTTCCGCACGAGGAGCGAATTTCCTCGACGAGATTGTCAACACTCTTATTGTCAAGCGGTCTTGCCATAACATAAATAGGTTCATATAAAAATGCAAAAGCGCAGACCATCATTTCCCAGTTGCCGAAGTGTGCTGTCGTAACAATAACACCGTTATTCAAAGATTTCGCATACCTGTAATTTTCAATACCCGTCACCCTAACATATTTTTTAACAAAATCATTGTTGCCGAGGTATTTTATATTTACCGCTATCATTTTTGCAAAGTAGAGATATGTTTTAACTGCCGTTTTTTTATAGTTACCGCCAATTGCCATCTTTATGTTGTTTTGAGCCAATTTTCTTCGTCTTGGCATAACTATATAAATTATCATAATGACGCCGTATGATATAAATTTTAAGATGGATAGAGGCAGGCTTCTTAAAATTTTAAAAATCGTCCTCATTTTCTCAACAACTCTCTGTAAATGGATTCGAGCCTGTCAATCTTTTTTTGAATGGTCAGGTTTTCTTTGGCAAATTCGTACGCCCTGTTTGTTATTTCTTCCCTATTTTCATAATGATAAACGGCAAGCATAGTGTTCATTAAAGATTCAGCCTCCGGTTTACATAGAAATCCGCGTCCGTTTTCAAGCAGCTCCGGTATGCCTCCGATCGTTGTTCCGGCAACAACGGTTTTGCTAAAAAATGCCTCAACGGCAACGTTTGGAAAACTCTCCCCCTTAATCGAAGGAATAATTAAACAATCAAATCCCTTAATGATTTTAGGTGCATCTTCTCTAAATCCGAGTATCTTTATATGCTCCAAAACGTCGAGCTTTTTTGCCTGCTCTTTTAAAAGTTCAGTGTTTTTTCCTATAAAAGCAAGGAGCACGTTTCCTCTGTTTTTGATATTGGAAAAAGCTCTAAGCAGCAAATCCTGTCCTTTCCAACCTGAATAATTGCCTACTATGCCAAAGACAAATCTATTTTCAAACCCGAATTTAGCCCTAATTTCATCCCTGCTTAAACCCAAAACTGCGTTTTCGTCCATAGCCGTATAGACAACTTTAATTTTCCTTTTGCTCACCAAAGATTTCATTAAAACATTTTTTACTACATTTGAGTTTGCAATAAATAGATTCACTCTCGGATTCAGATATTTAAAAGGATTTTTTGCAGGAAATATTACACCGCGCTGCACCACCAATTTTTCCTTTCTTCTTCCCATTAAAGCCAAAAGGCCTATCTTGTGTCCTTTGGAGTGGTGTGTGTGCACTATATCAACCACATTTGTTTCTAAAAATTTTCTTATAAGCTTTGCCGAATACAACGCCCTTTCTTCATCTATGAAAACAAAATCAAATCCTTTGTCTTTAAGCCTTTTGTGGACAAAGGATTCTTTAACGCAAGCCAGATAAACCGTATGTCCTCTTTTTTTTAATTCGATAGAATTCAATATGGTTTGATTAACCCCACCTGAAAAATTTGTAGCCGGTTCAATATTGAGTATGTTCATCTTTTCGCCAATTCCTCTATAAAAGAAGCAATGGAGTTTATGTCGTCGATATCACAGACAGGTTTAAAAAAATCTATTTTTTCATCTGAAGCAATCATTACAATGTTCTCTATACCTTTTTCAACGAGATATTCATAGTTCGTTTGTTTTCTGTGCACCTCTATTTTATCAATATCAGCCAACTTGTAACCTTCTATCAGCACTATATCGCAGTCCGAAAACATATTTTTTATTTCATCAAGCGGCTTTTCTTTGTCTCTGTCTTCAATCATTGCTAACTTGTCTTTTGCAGACAGAACGACCCTTTTTGCGCCGGAATGCTTAAATCTATATGAGTCTTTGCCGGGATAGTCTATTTCAAAAGAGTGAGCATCGTGTTTTACCGCTCCCACTGTATATCCTTTTTTAGACAATTCCTCTATCAATTTAACGATTAGGGTTGTCTTTCCGCTGCCTGAGTGCCCAACTACACCTATAAAATACGGTTTCATTTAAACTTTACCTCCGGCAATATTTATAACTTTTTGACTTTTATGTGTAAAGTGCTTTTATTTTTTGACGATTTAGGGTATATTATGGCGTGTATTTTATTTTACAGGAGGTTTTATGAAAACGGCAAGAATCGTTTTGTTGTTTGTGATTGTAGTTGTTGTATTAATCGGAGGATATTTCGGTGCAAATATGTATATGCAGAATATGGCTATTAAGAAGATTAACAACGAGATAAAGAAAAATCATTGGGAAAATCTTGTTGAATACGGGAACGTCAAAGCTAACATTATAAACCGTAGCGTAACAATTCAAAATGTTAGGTTTACGCTGCAAAATCGAATGACCTCTCAAACCATAGGCGATATTAGTTTAAAGAAAGTTGTTTTGATAGGTAATCTGGATAAGAAATATAAAATAGAGGGTTTTAACATAGAATTTGTAAACTTAGACCCTAAGCTTCCTCAAGAGTTAGCAAACAAACCTTTGCTTAATGCAAAGATGTTTAACTTTAATGTTCATAAAAGCGAAGACATTGTCGATACTTTTAACGGAGGAATAAAGGATATAACATTTTCTAAAGCTGCAATAAACAGTTTTAAATCATCCGGCGGAAAAAAATTTGAAGAGCTGACCAAAATAATAAAAATAAACAACCCCATCAATGCGAATATAGATTATGTTGCTTCGATTGATAAGGGTATTTTGGATATTAAGAATTATTCCATTGATTTTGTGAACAATGCAGGCATTTCGTATAAAGTGTTGGCAAAAAACATTGATTTTAAGGGTTTTAAGAGGATTAGCGACGAATTCAACAAAAATCCGAAAAATTTTGCTGTTTTGGCTGATTTGATGAGTAAATTCATGCAGGTTAAGTTTGAGAGACTTGCATTCACAATTCATAACTACGGGCTTATTGACAGGGTTTTAGACGAGGCTGCAAAAAAGAAGAATTTAAGCAAAAAAGAGTTTGTCACAGGACTTTTGCAAAAGGCTAAAATGATTCCTATAGCATCGGCATATCCTGCAATAGAGAAGTTTTTGACTCATAAATCAAACGCCATTTCGGTTTCTGTTAAAGTGAAACAGGACTTAACTCTCGGTGATATAATTGCCATGAAATCCAAGAAAAAAGGCGACATCATGAAAATTTTAGATGTTAGGTTTTCAAATTAACCATATTTTTTATCAATTTTTATCGCTCCGATTATCAAATAGTCGGAGCGTATTTCTTAACATTCATTCCAATATCCAAACTATTTTTCAAACAAAATTTATAAGAAATTAGAGTTATCTCTTGTAAAACGTCTAAACGGGATTATTTTAGTATGTAAATTCTTTAAGGGAGGTTTTTCTATGCACCTATTAGACACAATCATAAACCAGCTGTTTTGGATGGTCTTTTTCGTTATGCTTTTTTATCCATATTTCAAATCCCACTCTCTTGAGGCTGCAAGATGGAAACATATAAGAAAGATTGAACAAGCCAGAGGTTCAAGGGTGATAACGTTGATTCACAGGCAAGAAACCAAGTCGTTATTCGGTTTTTTCTCTATGAGATTCTTGGACATCGAGGATTCTGAGGCAGTTTTGAGGGCTATTCGTATGACACCAGAAAATATGCCCATTGACATCATAATACATACACCGGGCGGAGTTGCTTTGGCTGCATCTCAGATAGCTAACGCTTTAGCCGACCACAAGGCAAACGTCAGAGTTATAGTGCCGCACTATGCAATGAGCGGAGGAACCTTAATAGCCCTATCTGCCGACGAAATCGTTATGGACAAACATGCCGTTTTAGGTCCTGTTGACCCGCAATTAGGTTCAGAGCCTGCCGCATCTTTGGTAAAAATTAAGGAACTCAAGGATATAAAAGATATTAAAGACGAAACGCTTGTCAAAATAGATATAGGTGAAAAAGCTCTGACTCAAATGAAGGAAACTGTTGTAAATATCTTAACCAAAAAGGGATACTCAGAACAAGACAGTCTGAGAATAGCGCAGGAGTTATCAAGCGGAAGATGGACGCACGATTTTCCCATAACAGTTGAACACGCAAACCAATTGGGACTGAAGGTCTCAACAAACGTTGAAAACGACGTATATGCCTTAATGGATTTATACCCTCAGCCGACTGCAACCCAATCTGTCAAATATATACCGATTCCATACACAAGACCGGGCAGCTCGCGCTCATTTGATTTGCCGAACTCCAACTAAGGATTCGGCTTTTTTATTTAATTTAACAGATTCAAAAAGTTGACATTTTTTATATACGCTTATTGAACTCAAAACGCCATATGTCCACCCTCTTTGACTTGCGATAAAGGAATGCCCTTATGAGAAAAAGTCAATAATATGCAAAATTATTTTTGTGTAAAAGAAAGATTTAGAAAAAGACGCAGCAATGGTAAAAAAATATTTGAGCGATTAAACTTTAAAGTAGCTTTCAAACAAGAACTTTGAAGACTGCCCCAAAGCACATAGAGATGTTTTGAACATAAGCTCTGATAGTTTCAAAACCTCGTCCATTGAGACAGAACCATTAAGATATCCATTAAACTTCTCAAGTAAAATCGGATAACCCTCTCTACAAGGTGTACACTTACCGCAAGACTCATTAATAAAAAACTCAAGTATTTTTTCCACTATTTCTTCTTTTTTATCGTTTCTATTTAAAATAAGCACAGCTCCCGAGCCAAGCACCATTCCCTTTTCCTTTAAGGTTTCATAGCTAAGTGGATAATTAAGCTCCTTTTCGTATATAAAATTACCGGCAGCTCCACCAACTAATGCACACTGAAATTCACCGTCAACCCCGCCTGCCTCTTCAATCAACTTCTCAAGGGATACTCCTAAATTTGCTTCGACCAAACAGGGTTCTTGTATTCTGCCAGATACGGGAAAAAGTTTAGTGCCGGGAGAATTTTCTGTACCTAACTGCTTAAACCAATTAGCACCATTTTTTATTATATTAACCACATTGGCAAAAGTTTCTACATTATTGATAACAGTAGGATAGCCCCACAGACCTTTCTCTACAGGAAAAGGAGGTTTAAATCTGGGCTGCGCTCTTTTTCCTTCAATGGATTCAAGCAGTGCCGTCTCTTCACCACATACATAAGAACCCGCCCCTTGTCTAATCTCCAAATCGAAATTAAAATTCGAATTGAATATATTTTTGCCCAAAAAACCTTCCTCGTAGGCTTGAGTGAGCGCATTTTTAAACGTTTTTATGGAATTCTTATACTCACCCCTAATGTAGATATAGCCCTTAGATGCGCCAACTGCGTATGCGCAAAGTGTTATAGCCTCTATGATCAAAAACGGTCTGTTCTCCAATAACCATCTATCCTTAAAGGTACCGGGTTCTCCCTCATCTGCATTACACACAACAAATTTTTTATCAGATTCTATCTTAGCTACAGCATTCCACTTAATTCCTACCTTAAAAGCAGCTCCGCCACGTCCCTTCAAATCGGACTTTGTAACCTCGCTCAATATTTCCTTTTTCTTACCATTTATTATGAAATCATCAAGCACCTCAAAGCCGCCGTTGGAAACATAGGCAGAGATAGTATCTTCCTTAGAAAAAGACAATATAACAGGTGAAGAGAGGGAATTTTCAACCTTTATCTTCATTTATTTTCCTCAATAATTTTCTTTAGCTTTTCTTTATTGAGATTTCCAAAAACCTTATCATCAATCATTACAGCCGGCGCAACATCGCATAAACCCAAACACTCAACCTCTTCAACCAAAAACGAACCGTTTCCGCCGATGTTGTTTTTATCGCATCCCAAATAGTTTTTTAAAAATGTAACCAACTCTTTTGCTCCTTTTATGTAGCAGGCAGGAGAATTACATATCCTTATCGTATGCTTAACCTTCCATTTTACCGAAAACATCGTATAAAAAGTCAATACGCCCAAAACTTCAGCCGTATTTATTTTAAAATGTCTTGCAATTTTCTTTATCTCATCATCAGTCAGGCTTTTTTCGTCTTTTTCATCAAGTATATCGTGAATCGCCTCAATCAAATATGACCTATCCCTGTATCTGTTCAATATCTCTTCCATCTAAACTTTTTCCACCCTGCACTTAGCACTTGCAACCTTAAATTCAGGAATCTTGGCAATCGGATCCAAAGCATCATTTGTAAGAAGATTGGCTGCAGCTTCTTTAAAGTGAAACGGTATAAATACTGAGCCTTTAAATACAACATTGCAAACCAAAGCCTTTAAAACAATAGAACCTCTATTTGTAGTAACCCTCACTAAATCTCCACTCTTAACGCCGCACTCTTTTGCATCTTCAGGATGCACTTCAATAAACGGTTCGTTGATATATTCTGTGAGATAATCAGATCTTCTGCTTATGGTTCCCGTGTGATAGTGATACAAAATTCTACCTGTGGAAAGAATGAGAGGATAGTCATCATTTGGCATCTCCGCCGGATTGATGTAATCAACAGGCACAAATTTGCCCTTTCCTCTCGTAAAACCGTCCTTGTGCAGGAATTTCGTTCCTTTATGCTCTTTAGACCATATGGGCCATTGGAGTTTTTCATCCAATCTGTTATAGCTAAAGCCACCGTAAATTGGCGTAACGGATGCAATCTCATCCATAATTTCTGAGGCGCTCTTATACCTCATCTCATAACCCATTAGAGTAGAAATATCGCAAATTATTTGCCAGTCCGTTCGAGAATCACCTAAAGGTTCAAAAATTTTGTTAACTTTAAGTATTCTTCTTTCGGTATTTGTAAATGTACCTTCTTTTTCTAAGAAGGAACAAGCAGGCAATACGACATCCGCATATTCAGCTGTTTCAGAGAGGTATATGTCTTGAACAACAAGAAAATCAACACTCTCAAGAGCTTCCCTTACATGCTTTAAATTGGGATCGGAAAGAGCAGGATTCTCGCCCATTACAAACAAAGCCTTTACCTTGTCTTCCAAAATAGCATTCATCATTTCGATAACGGTTAAACCTGACTTACCGGAAAGACTTACACCCCATGCTTCCTCAAATTTTTTCCTTCTGTTTTCATCATTAACCTTCTGGTAACCGGGAAGTACATTGGGCAAAGCCCCAACATCTCCTGCACCTTGTACGTTATTTTGACCGCGTAAAGGATTCACTCCCGAGTAAAGCTTACCGACATTGCCCGTAAGCATAGCAAGATTGGCTATAGATAGAACATTATCCGTACCTGTAGTGTGCTGAGTTATACCCATCGCAAAAACTATTGAAGCACTTTTGGCTTTGGCAAACAACCTTGCTGCCTCAACTATTAGTTCTTTCTTTATACCTGTTATCTTCTCAACTTTTTCAGGTGTATATTCATTCACTACCGACCTAAACTCTTCAAACCCCTCAGTCCTTTCTTTTATAAACTCCCTATCTTCCAAACCCTCATTTAGAATAACATTCATCATACCGTTAAGCCACGCAACATCGGTGCCGTTTTTTTGTTGAAGATGAAGTGTGGCAAACCTCGTTAAGTCTATCCTTCTTGGGTCAACAACAATTAGCTTTGCTCCGTTTTTAATAACAGCTCTCTTTATAAAAGCTGATATAACGGGATGAGCCTCTGTTGTATTTGAACCCGTTACAAGTATAACATCAGACTGTTCAAGTTCATCTATTGAGTTTGTCATTGCCCCGCTGCCAAACGACATCATTAAGCCGGCGACCGTTGAGGCATGACACAACCTTGCACAGTGGTCAACGTTGTTTGTTCCAATTGTTGCTCTCATAAATTTTTGGAAAATGTAGTTCTCCTCATTTGTGCACTTAGCGGAAGACAGCCCGCAAATTGAGTCTGCTCCATATTTATCTTTAATTTTTGATAATTTCTGAGCAATAAGATTTAAAGCCTCATCCCAAGAAGATTGTTTAAAAATGCCGTTCTCCTTAATGAGCGGATATTTTAACCTGTCCGGTTTAAAAACACCATCAAAGCCAAATCTCCCCTTAACACACAAAGAGCCCCTATTGGGTATCTCATCAGCTCCTTCAACCTTGAGGATTTTGCCTCCTTTCACCCAAACATCTATTTGGCAACCAACACCACAGTATATGCAGGTAGTCCTAAATTTCTCAAACGGTAGCATCTTTTGAGTTTTAAGAACACTTTTTTCAACTAAAGCGCCTGTTGGGCATATCTGAATGCACTCACCACAACCATCGCACTCACTTGTCTCCCAACTGCCAAAACCGGCAGCAACTCTCACTTCACCGCCCCTGTTGATAAAGCTTAAAACACCCTTTCCTTGTATCTCTTGGCATGCTTTGATACATCTATAGCACTTTACGCACTTGTTTGGGTCGTACTGCAGAACGGGGGATGTTGCGTCGATTAGCCCGTCAACCTTTTTACCAGTTAGGGAAACATCCAGTTTCTGAGCTAAATCCTGAACCTCACACAATCCATCAATAGAGCAGCTATCACAATCGGCGTTAAGATTATGAACCAAAAGCTCAAAAACGCCCTTTCTTAAAATTGAAATTTCCTCATCGTTGGTTGTAACTTCCAAAGAATCTGCAACCTTCTGAGTGCACGATGTAACGACTTTTCCGTTCACCTTAACCAGACACAGCCTGCAACTGCCTGTCTCCGATATCTTAGGGTGATAGCATAAAGAAGGAATGTCTTTACCAATCGAACGCAAAAACTCTAGTAAATTGGTTTCCCTCTCTGCTGTATATTCTTTACCATCGACCTTAACTTTTATACCCATATTCCATCTTTCCTATTTTTCTTATTATACTCAGTATGAAAGAGGTGTCAACAGTTAAATATCCAGTAGTGTAGATTAAATCAATGTTATCATTGTAAAACCTTCTTATATAACTGAATTTTAAAGCCAAACCGATCTTGTTTACATATGCAAAAACTATCAAGATTGATTATAACTTGTCAGCAAAGAAGTATTGTGTTACAAAAACAAAAAAGCCAATCTTGATTCAATCTCAAGATTGGCTTCATAATAGTCAAAAAATGGTGCCCCGAGCAGGAGTCGAACCTGCGGCACCAGGATTAGGAATCCTGTGCTCTATCCTTCTGAGCTATCGGGGCAGCGTTTTAAAAAGCAAAGAATATATAACAATCTTTATTTTTTATGTCAAGTTGAAACTCAAAGATTTTCGCCCTCTTTTGGCACTATACATATCATTACAAAATCGCCCGTTCCGCTATTTTTGTATTGGTGTTCCGCATTGGGAGGAACATAAGCCACACAGTCTTTTTTCATGGGATATTCTTTGCCGTCTATGTATAGTATTCCCTCTCCTTCAACAATATAGTTGATATGCTGCCAGGGGTGTTTGTGCTTTGGAGTGTATCCGCCCTGCTCTACCCTAAAAAGCCTCATAACGTGGCTGTCCCAACCCTCGTTTGGTCCTATCAAAATTCTCTTTCCGACATCCTTTGCACCTGGCATATCCATAGCTTTTTCTTCTATTTTATCGATACAAGATACAAACACAAGCAATACCTCCTTTCTTATTTGCTATGATTATAGTAAATTCAAACGACATTTAAAAGTTGAAAAGAAATTTCAAATGCTTATTCTTAAGCTAAGGAGAGATTCATGTTTGCAGGTATTAAAAAATGAAATCCGTTCATATAGCCACATATTATATTTTTACTTTAATCATAGGACTTTCGATGATATTTGTTCTTCTGCACATGCTTTATCGCAGACGCACACCGACAAGTATTGTTGCCTGGCTTTTATCCATTATTTTTCTGCCGTACATTGCCATTCCGCTCTATTTTCTTATAGGCTCAAGAAAACGTAAACATCACAAAAAATCGTTTATAGTTATGAACACCGATAACAGACCTATGTGCCAATACTCATCCCCCATAGACGCGGTACTGAAAAACGACGGTATTCCTTCTGCCTCCTGTCAAAACAGTATCGGACTCTGTACTGACGGTGTTGAGGCGTACAAAATCATTATGAAGGAGATTGAGCAGGCGAAAGACAGCATATATATCTGCACATACATACTTGATTACGATGAAGCCACAAAACCGCTCTTTAAGCTCCTTTTAAAAAAAGCAAAAGAGGGCTTAGATATAAAAATACTTATTGATGCCATAGGTTCTCATAAACTGTATTTTAATCCGTTGAGAATAAAGCTCCTAAAAAGAGCCGGCGTTGAAGTGTATTTCTTTATGCCGCTTTTCAATATACCGCCAAACAGCTACATTAACCTGCGCAACCACAGAAAAATATATATTTTTGATAATAAAAAAGTGCTATCAGGAGGTATGAACCTGTCAAAAGACTATATACATCCTAAAACATCAAAACATCTAATGAAGGATATACTGTTTGAATTAAAAGGTCCTGCGGTTTACAGGTATCTTGAAATATTCGCATCCGACTGGAGATATGCCTCAGGCAAGCAGTTAAACACCTTTATTAAGGTTGAGGTTTCAAGAGAGGGTAAAGACATAGTTCAGGTTGTGCCCTCAGGACCTGATATGGAAGGTGATGCCCTATTTGAAGCGCTGATGGTTGCAATATATTCGGCTAACCATCGTATTTGGATAGTTACGCCATACTTTACGCCGGATATTTCTCTTATGAGAGCGCTCATTATAGCGAGGCACAGAGGGGTTGATATTAAGCTCATAACCCCTTTTGAATCAGACCATATTTTCGCTGATTTGGTCAGAAGCAGCTATATGAGAGAGCTTGAAGAAAACAGGGCTAAAGTTGCTCTATATACAAAGGGAAAACTGCATGCAAAGGCTATTCTCTTTGACGATACGAGTGTTATGGTAGGTTCTGTCAATTTTGACTCAAGGAGCCTGTTTCTAAATTACGAGGTAGTCAGTTTTGCCTATTCAAAACACATAATACACGACGTTGAGAAATGGATGATTGAATTGCTGAAAGATTCAAACAGAAGTATGCCGCCGGCGGGAAAGTACCGCCTGGTGGCAGAAAACTTTATGAGAATATTTGCTCCTCAAATTTAGCAGTTATTTTTTACCTCTTTCTTGCCACATCTCCTCTCTTGCCATTGTATGTCCGCAGTTGGGGCATTTCATCTGGGTGCACGGAACACCTTGTTGATGCTCAACTTTTGTTCCGCACTTTAAGCATATACAGTATCCTCCGACACCGTATCCACCGCCACTGTTTCTTCCTCGTCCGCCTCCTCTTCCAAGACCTCTTCCGCTTCCAAAAGGCATTGCGCCACCTCCTAAACTCTTATTTCTAACGACAATATAATTCAATTTAAATAAAAATCAATGTTTGTTTAGAGAAGTTTATATCCTTTACACCATTTTTTTTATGTTATATAATGCTGCAAAATTTATTGGAGGTGCTTATGCTGAAGAAGCTTATGTTTTTTGTGTTTATTGTTTTATTCTCTTTTTCTTCGCAAACCTTTGCGGCAAATCAAAAGAACGATTTTAAAGGTGTGCTTTCGCAACTTATACCGCCAACTATAAAATATGATGTAAAGGTTTTGAAAAAGAGCGTTTTAAAAGGATATACCCAACTTGACGTTATAATTAAAGATGAAAAAATGGGTATGAAAATTCACAGATATATCTGGATTTCAAAGGATAAAAAAAGTGTCATACCCACCATTTTAACCAAAAACGCAATCGGAAGATTTCAAAGATTGATGCCGAAAAACTATATGGAACATTTCCCTATAAATTTAAGCTGGTTTTTTGATATAGTCAAACAACTGCCTAAAGAAATGAAACTCTCCTACGGAAAAGGCAAAACGGTTTATATGCTTAGCGACCCTTACTGCCCGTTTTGCAAAAAAGAATTGGGAAAACTGAAAAAACTTGCAGCACAAGGCAAGATAAAATTATACATCATTCCATTTGACGTTCACGGACCTAAGGCTGAAGAGGCATCTTTGGTATTTTTAAACATAGAAAAACAAAAGGGGCTTCTTGCAGCTATCAATCAGGTAGAGGGAGCAAGTTTTCAGGATGTTGACAAAATAGTTAAACAAAATAAGAAATCAATTGATGCTCTAAATAAAAAATATTCCAAATACCTCAAAAACATAGTTCAAACGGCTATGAAAAACGGTGTAAGGGGAACCCCTGCCATGGTTATACCCACAAAAGGTAACAAAGGTTATCTGATTGTCGGGTTGTCGGATATAACGCCCTACTTAAAATGAAATTGGAGGCATTAAGCAAAAAGCTCTTAATCGGGCTTTTTCTTTTTGTTTTAATTGCTGCCTTGGGCGTCACTTTAGGGTGGCGCCTTTTAACACCCTCTTTCATAGAAAACAAAATAAATGACTCTTTAAAAAATCTTCCTTCGAATGTTTCAATAGATATGGATAATCTAAGCATAAAAAGAAATTTTCCATATCTGACCGTATCAATTAGCAAAGTCAAATTGAATTATAAAAATAACGCAATAATAAATATTGAAAATATTAACGACAAACTTTCAGTATTGAAATTCATAGAGTCATACGTTGCTGGCAAGAATTATTATGGAAGCATACACACACGTTATGCCGATATTGAAATCAAACAATCAAAAAAGAAATCCGGTTTGAATATGACAAAAACCTTTCCTTTAATACCGGTTGATATAAAGATTGACAATTTGAATATATCCTATACGAAATTTCAATTCAGCGGTTCACTAAACGGTTTTTATCATCCAATAATAAAGTCCTACGGATTAAAAATGAGGGGCTTAGTAAATAAAATTCCATTAAACTGCTCTGCTACAATCAAAAAAAGTCGTATTTCAGCCGATTTTGAAATTTTTTTAAGAAAGATAGGAAAAGCGGGTGTTGGAAACATAAAAGGGAAAATAGATTTGGAAAGCCCGTCACACTTTAATATTTCCCTTGCAAGTGACTATTTGTTGTATAAAACAATAAATATAGAAAAACCTGAGGTTTTTACAACTTTTGATATTGAACAAGGCGGTTATTCCATAAGCGATTTTAAGTTAAAATCTCACAACGGATATTTTTTGCATTTTAAAGGCTTTGTAAACAAAAAAAAGATGCTTGATTCGGAAATTTACGGCAAAGTTTCGACACCTTTCATCAACATCAAGCCGGTTTTTGCCTATTTACCCAAGAAAATCAATGATTATTTGTTTCAAGGATACGTTTCTCTTGTGAATGTTGAGTTTGGCGGTAAGCCGTCGTTGAGTTTCGTTAAGAAGGGAAGAGTGTATGTTAATTATTTTATGTTCAGAATAGATAAAAAAAGTTCTAATTTCTTTATAAAAAACGGCGTTGTTTCAATAACCCCAACACTATTTAAGGC
>WGCD01000065.1 GCA_015493995.1 Desulfurellaceae bacterium | reverse complement strand
CGTTCATACTCTTTTCTATAGGAAGTTTTTATGTAGGTTTTTTTCCGCCGGATGAGCCCAAATATGTCGATGCGACTCTAAGAATGATTAAAACAGGAAATTATATCGTTCCTTTTTTCAACTGCCATGTTCGTTTTGATAAACCCATACTATACTATCTTGAGATTGCAGTGTTTTTTAAGATGTTTTTTGTGGAGCATCTGTTAAAAATAGGACACGACCCGTTGGGCATAATAGAGTATGCGGCAAGACTTCCCTCAATTATGACAGGTAGCTTTATTATGTTGTTTACCTACCTAACATCGCTGGAGTTGTTTAAGGATGAGGAGGGCGCAAGAAATTCTGTCATTGTTCTACTATCAATTTTTTTCTATTTTTATCTTACACGAGCGGTTTATCCTGATGCGAGCTTGATATTGTTTGAACTTATGGCAATCTACTTTTTCATTAGAAATTCTTATATATTAGCGTGGGCTTTTGTAGCTTTGGCTTTTTTAACTAAAGGACCCATCGGTATAGTAACTCCCGGATTTACCTATTTTTTATATCTGTGGATTGTTAAAAAAGAGTCCGGCATAAAAGAATTTTTTTCATTGCAAAACCTCCTTGGCATAGTTGTATTTTTAATGCTTTCAGCGCCCTGGTATATCATTATGTATCATCAGTACGGCATGGAATTTATCAACAAATTTCTTATTTATCACAACATCGAGCGCTTCACGGGGCAGGCACATCAACATCCGCACTCATTTTTTTATTATATCCCCGTCGTTATCGCATCTTTATATTTTTGGTTTGCATACCTAAAACAGTTGTATGAAAAAATAGACACAAAAGACAAACAAAATCTGTTTCTCATTCTCTGGTTTGCCTGGATTGTGCTGTTTTTTTCAATATCGAGAAACAAACTCATCCACTACATAGCTCCTGCGTACATTCCTCTTGCCGTACTCTTGGGACGGTATGTTAATGAGCTTAAAAATTTCAAATCAACTCAAACCATAATATCGTTGTTTGAAATTATTTTGGCTTTTGTAGCTGCTTTTTATGCCTATAAACAACATTTGAACCTGTTGATACCGACTCTGCTTTTCGGCTTATTCTTTTTATCTATGCTGAATTTCCTCAAAAACCCCAAGAGAATCGTGTTTTATAAAGTTGTTTTTCTAAGTGTTGTTGCCGCAATAGTGCTTATGCAGTTCGAGTCATATAGAGCTGAAAAAAAAGTTTGGAAATTACTCATAAACAGCCACGCAAAGCTGTATGAGTACAAAATAAACAATCAATCGCTTGTTGCATACACAGGCAGATGTTTGAAAGAATACAGAAACCCGGCTATCTTTATAAAGGCTAAAAAGCCGTTTTACATATACACAAAAAAAAGACACATAAAAGAAATAAAGGTCAGATATAAAATTCTTTTTTATGCCAAAGATAAAGGCACAAACACAGCACTTTTATTTGTACAATGAGTGACGATATATTAAGCAAGCTGCAAATAAGCGAAAAAGATACATACCTGTACGATAAAGCATCAAAAGTCATAGAATTTATGAAAACACTCTACAACGGTGAGGATTTGAGATTTGTGTCTGCCTATCTGTTCAACAATTCTAAAATAATAGACAAAAATGCAAAATTACGCACCCTTTTTAACCATTTTGCGACCGTTGAAAGACCGAATATTATATACATAAGAACGGACACCAATTTAAGCATAAACGGTGTAAGTATAAAGGATTTAACTCAAAAACTTCATTTGTGTGCATTTTTCGGAGGAGATATAAAAAGTCTGGTTCAAGAATACTGCAGCGTGGTTATATCTGAAAACCTGTCGTTTTTTATGAGCGCTGTGCCGAATAATGCGATATTCTTATACAGCAAAGGGTTTCACCTAATAAACTCGCTGACTGCGTTTATAAAAAAACTTAAATACAATAAGCTTATTCATTTCGGTGATGTGGATTTAGAAGGGCTTGCCATATTCGAGGCGTTTAAAAAAAATCTGCCGGACTTGACCTTCTATCCTACAATAGAAAACGTTCAATTTATTCTTGATAAATATGCGGGAAAACTGCCTGTAAACAAACAAAAAACAGACGGATGCGAGTATAAAAACTCTCAAAAATATTATGATTTGGTTAAAAACGGCATAAGCATTGAACAGGAGTTTGTGCATTCACTTTTTTACAAAAAAATATTAGAGAAGCCTAAATGGATGAGGTAAAACTTTTCTGCTCCAAAGACTGCCCAGACACCTGCTCATTTTCAGGCAGATTGGATAAAAACGGTAAATTATTGATAAAACCGTTGAAAGACGGATTTCTTGATAGAGGATTTGTATGTAAAAAGCTAAAAGATTTTTACAAAAGAGAAGTTAAAAGCAACAAAGCACAATCCTTTTATGCAAAAGACGAAAACAGAATCGTAGGTGAAAATGCTTTAGAACAACTGGCAATTTTTTTAATCAAAAACAAAGACAAAAAAATTCTCCTCTACAGGGGCTCAGGTAGTCTCGGATACTAT
>WGCD01000064.1 GCA_015493995.1 Desulfurellaceae bacterium | reverse complement strand
GCCATCTGTTTAGCGGAATCCATAACGGAAACATTTGCCTGGTATGTTCTCATAGCATCTATCAAGTTCGTCATCTCAACAACCGGGTTGATGTTGGGATAGGCTACATACCCGTCTTTGTTAGCCATAGGATTTGACGGGTCATATACCATTTTCGGTGGAGTATCATCTCTTACAACATCTGCAACCTTGACCTCTTTTAAAATGTTTGAGAATTTCGAGTATCCTCGGGCTTCAAAAATAACATCCCTTCTTTTGTAAGGTCCGCCCTCTTTTGTTTTAACACTGTCGGCATTGGCTATATTCGCCGAGATGATATTCATTCTCAATCTTTGTGCGTTCATTCCGCTTGAGGCTATGTTTATGCTATCGAAAAATCCCATAAATCACCCCTTTGTTACATATTTCTTGAGGCAGAAATAATATCTTTGTACTGATTAAATTTATACTTTTCAAACGCCGTTAATGCATTTACCAAAATGGTATTTTTGGCAAGAAGCGTCATTTCAGTGTCCAATTTAACGTTATTTTTATCGTTTTTCACAAGATAATCGTTGTTGTCAGGCTTTATCAGATAGGAAAAATCCTCTTGAGTTTTTATGTGCCTTTTATCGGTTGTTTTAAGACGTATATCGTTATTTTGCAGCATCAACACATCC
This sequence comes from Desulfurellaceae bacterium, assembly GCA_015493995.1. Lineage (GTDB taxonomy): Bacteria > Campylobacterota_A > Desulfurellia > Desulfurellales > Hippeaceae > S144-51. The sequence goes on along the minus strand of WGCD01000064.1, from coordinate 3,497 downwards.
TTAAACGGGATATGCTTTGCCTTATATCCCGGCGTATCCGCATTCGCTATGTTGCTTGCTATTAAATTTTGTCTGAAAGAAGCGACATCAAGCGCTTTATGTATGGCATCAATAACAGAGTCGTTTAAAAACATCGTTTAACCTCCCAACTGCATAATATTTAGCAAAAATTATTCCTTTTGTTATAGCTTTCAACAGACAGCAAAATGTTTATCTTCACCCTCGCCTGTTTTACCTAAACCCATTTTTTCTTGACAAAACAGCCCGTTATGAAGATACTCAAGCGACAGAATTTTGGAGGTTTTAATTGGAAATTTTAAGGGGTTTTAAAGACATACTGCCGACAGACATAAAAAAATGGCATAAATTAGAAGAGATTGCAAGAAATACTCTCGAATCGTTCGGATATAAAGAGATAAGAACGCCTTTGTTAGAAAAAACACGCCTCTTTGCAAGGGGTGTCGGAGAGGATACAGACATTGTAGAAAAGGAGATGTACACATTTTTAGATAAATCAAACGAATCTGTCACATTGAGGCCTGAAGGAACGGCAGGGGTTGTCAGAGCATACATAGACAACCATCTTGAAAATCTTCCGTATAAAAAATACTACTACATAGGCGCTATGTTCAGGTATGAAAGACCGCAAAAAGGCAGATTGAGACAGTTCCATCAGATAGGCGTCGAGGTTTTCGGAATAGATAATCCCTCCATTGATGCGGAGATTGTCCATCTTGATAAAACTATGCTTGAAAAACTAAAAATAGGTGATTTAAGAATTGAGATAAATAATATAGGTTGCGACAGATGCCGCCCTGAATATATAAAAAAGCTGCAAGAGTACTTTACGCAACATAAGGATAAGCTGTGTGAGGATTGTAAAAGAAGGCTTAATAAAAATCCCTTGAGAATATTGGATTGCAAAAACAAAGGCTGCAAAACCGTGGCAAAAGACGCACCTAAGATAACCGATTATGCGTGTGATAACTGCAAAAATCACTTCAACAACGTCAAAAAGAAACTTCAAAGCTTAAACATAGAATTTATTGAAAATCCGTATCTTGTAAGGGGTTTGGACTACTACACAAAGTTTGTTTTTGAGATTATAACAGATAAACTCGGAGCTCAAGGAACCGTTTCTGCCGGCGGAAGATACGACGGCTTAATAGAACAACTCGGAGGGAAAGCCACGCCGGGTATCGGTTTTGCATCGGGCTGCGAAAGGTTGATTGAATTGATGGATGAAGAAAAAGAACTGCTGTTTGACTATTATATCGCTAACTTGAGTGAAGACGACTATGCACTTGATATCGCATCAAAGCTCATAAACCTTACAAATAAACGAATTTATGTAGAATATGAAAAGAGAAGTTTGAAAAGTATGATGAAAAAAGCCGACAGGATGGGCACGCGCTTTGTTGTAATAGTCGGTGAAAACGAAAAAAACAAGAATTCTGTTCTTGTGAAGGATATGAAAAATTCGACCCAAAACGAATACGATTTAAAAATTTTTTTGGATAACGAGGTGAAAAGATGGCTGTAAACGGTTTGATTAGAACACACTACTGTGGTGACGTGAGAGCTTCAGATATAGAAAAAGAGGTGACACTGTTTGGCTGGGTTCAAAACTGGAGAGACCACGGTGGAGTTATATTTATAGACTTAAAAGACAGAGAGGGGCTTGTGCAGATTGTTTTTGACCCTTCCGTTAACGAGGAAAACCACAAAGTCGCTTCAAAGCTCAGGAGCCAATACTGCATCGGTGTTAAAGGTACAGTCAGACACAGACCTGAAGGCACGGTTAATGAAAACCTTAAAACCGGAGAGGTAGAGGTTGTCGTAAAAGAGTTAAAAATATTTTCAGAAAGCGACATTCTTCCGTTCCAGGTTGAAGAGTATGTTAATGTCAGCGAAGAGGTACGCTTAAAATACAGATATCTCGATTTAAGAAAACCGAGAATGCAGAGAAATTTAATAACGAGATACAAAGCTGCCTTTGCGGTTAGAAAATACCTTGACACTCAAGGGTTTATAGATATTGAAACACCGATTTTAACGAAAAGTACACCGGAGGGGGCAAGGGATTTTCTTGTTCCAAGCAGGCTTTCTCAAGGAAAATTTTACGCACTTCCGCAATCTCCCCAACTATTCAAGCAGCTGTTGATGATTTCGGGCTTTGACAGATACTACCAGATAACAAAGTGTTTCAGAGACGAGGATTTGAGAGCCGACAGACAGCCCGAGTTTACACAAATAGACCTTGAAATGAGTTTTGTATCCGAAGAAGACGTTATGGAAATAACCGAAGGGATATTAAAAAGCATCTTTAAAGAAACGATTGGAATAGATATCAAACCGCCTTTTAAGAGAATAAAATATAAAGAAGCTATGGAGAGGTTCGGCTCGGATAAGCCTGATATGAGATTCGGATTGGAGTTGAAAAACCTGACTGACATTGCAAAACAGACAAAATTTAAGGTGTTTAATACCGTCGCCAATTCAGGCGGACTTGTTTACGGACTAAACGCTGCGGGATGTATAGATTTCTCGCGTAAAGAGATTGACGACTTGACCGAGTTTGTATCGATATACGGAGCAAAAGGACTTGCCTGGATAAAGGTTAAGGAAAACGAACTGCAATCGCCCATAGTTAAGTTCTTCACAAAAGACGAGATGGATAAAATATTAAAAGCCCTTGATGCCAAAGCCGGTGATTTGCTGTTCTTTGTTGCCGATAAACCGAAGGTTGTGTATGACTCTTTGGGTGCGCTCAGGCTTGAGATTGCCAAAAAATTGAAACTCGCCGACGAAAACGAATTCAATTTCATCTGGGTTACCGACTTTCCTTTATTTGAATTCAACGAGGATGAAAACAGATTTGAGGCTATGCACCATCCGTTTACTTCACCAATAGAGGATGACCTGCAGTATCTCAATTCAGACCCGGCAAGGGTTAAAGCAAGGGCATACGACATAACGCTAAATGGGGTTGAGATAGGCGGAGGCAGTATTAGGATTCACAGAAGTGACGTTCAGGAGAAGATGTTTAGAGCTTTAAACATAAGCGATGAGGATGCTAAGATAAAATTTGGCTTTTTAATTGATGCTTTAAAGTTCGGGGCTCCGCCACACGGCGGAATAGCTTTGGGCTTAGATAGAATTATGACCCTGATTTTGAAAGAAGAGTCCATAAGGGATGTTATAGCTTTCCCGAAAACTCAAAAAGGCGTTTGTATGCTGACAGATGCTCCGAGCGACGTTGAGGTCAAACAGCTAAACGAGCTCTCTATAAAGGTAATTAAAAAGAAATAGACAGGTAAATGGTGGGCGGTACAGGATTCGAACCTGTGACCCCTTGCGCGTGAAGCAAGTGCTCTTCCGCTGAGCTAACCGCCCGCATACGAATATTGTAATTATCATTTTATATCTTGCTTGTCAAGACAGTATTTACAAAGATTGCTCCTTCCCCTTAAATTTCTTATCAGTTAATAATAGAT
>WGCD01000063.1 GCA_015493995.1 Desulfurellaceae bacterium | reverse complement strand
GTTGCAGAGATAAATATGCAGATAAGAGAGATAGCGGAAGCAACAAGAGAGAATGCAAAGGCTGTTGATGATGTAGCCCGCTCCTCAGAAGAACTGAACCAGATAGCAAACAAGGTAGAGCAGCTTGTGGGGAGGTTTAGGACGTAAGAGGAAGAAGAAGCCCCTTATAAGATTACGAGGGGCTAAACTTTTTGCTTATAAAGAAAAATATTTGAATTCATCCCGATAAAATATATACTACATATGCGTAAGTAAAAATATGAAAAAGGAGAGCTTTGATGAGCGAGAAGAAACTTTTGACACTCGGACACAGTCCAGACCCTGATGATGCCTTTATGTTTTACGGATTAAATCTCGACGGTGCAATAGATACAAACGGATACGAGTTTGAGCAAATCCTGCACGACATTCAAACCTTAAATGAGATGGCAATTGACGAAAAACTCGATATAACCGCAATATCTTTGGCTGCCTATCCAACAATCTCCGACAAATATGCGATACTGTCAAGCGGTGCGAGTATGGGCGATAAATACGGTCCTCTTGTTGTAGCCAAAAAAAAGATGGATTTGGAGGAACTTAAAAAGAAGCTCATTGCCGTGCCCGGTAAATTGACAAGTGCATACCTTGAATTAAGGCTTCTTTTAGGTAAGGATTTGAATGTTGAGGTAATTGAGTTTGACAAGATATTCGATGCTGTGGAATCGGGAGATGTAGATGCCGGCTTGATAATCCACGAAGGGCAATTAACTTACTCAAAAAGAAATTTGGAAAAGATTGTTGATTTGGGCGAGTGGTGGTTTGATAAAACCAAATTGCCTCTGCCTTTGGGGGTTAATTCCATTCACAGAAAGTTCGGGCAGGATATGCAAAACATCTCTAAAATATTAAAAGACAGTATTCTCTACTCTTTGAATCATAGAAAAGAGGCTGTTGAGTACGCACTAAATTTCGCACGCGGTATGGATATAAACTTAGCGGATGAATTTGTGGGAATGTATGTAAATGATTTAACTGTTGATATGGGAGAAAAAGGGTTAAAAGCCTGTAGACTGCTCCTAACTGAGGCATACGACAAAGGCTTGATAGATAAAAATCCGGAGATTGTGCTTGTTTAATAAAACTAAAGAAGAGATAGATGAGATTCTGCCGGAACTGCTTCGCATTGCCGCTATGGGAGATGTGGGGGCAATGCGAAAGCTCGGTGACATATACTATTTCGGTTTAACAGGAGACAAGAACTACTCAAAAGCCGTTTTTTGGTATGAAAAAGCTGCAAACAATAACGATACCGTCTCTATGAATCGATTGGCGAGCATATATCTTGAGGGAAAACCTTCACAAAAGGATATAGACTCAGCCATTGAACTTCTAAAAAAGGCTGCTGAGCTTGGAAACAGTGCAGCGATGAACAATTTAGGATTAATTTACAGAGACGACATTTATAAAAGACAAGATTTGGAAAAGGCTAAAAAATGGCTTCAAAAAGCCATCGATAAGGGAAACGACTATGCCGTTTTCAACCTCGGTGTTTTATACTTCGATTTGGATAATCTCGATAAGGCGTTTGATTTGATAGAGCAATCGATAAAAAAGGGCAATACCAAAGCTATGCTTTTTATGGGCTCAATTTACTATAGCGGAATAAAGGTTGAGCAAGACAAAAAGAGAGCGTTCCACTATTTCGGTATGGCAGCAGAAAAAGACGATATTGAAGGGTTAGATTCTGTTGCCTATATGCTTGAGCATGGAGACGGCGTTGAGGAAAACAAGGTAAAAGCTGCTTTTTTTAGGAAGAGGGTTAGACTCTTAAAAGGCAAATGATTTATGATTTGGCAATTGTAGGAGCCGGAACCTGCGGGCTTTTTGCTGCAGTAAATTCACACCCTCTAACAACCGTAGTTTTTGATAAAAACAGCGGTGCTAAAAAACTATCCATAACCGGAAACAATAAGAGCAACATAACCAATTGTATGGAAAAGGAAGATTTTTTAGAGCGTTATGGAAAAAACGGTGCTTTTTTAAGAGATTCGTTTAAATTGTTTTTTAAAGAAGAGCTGATAAACTTTTTTGAACGTTCGGGTTTTGATTTAACATGCAGAGATAACAAAGTAGTGTTGAAAGACAAAATTTCACAAGAATTTGCCAAAATGCTCCTTAATAAAGCAAAAAAAAGTGCTGCATCGTTTAGGGAGTATGAGCCTGTTGTCGATATATTAAAAGACAAAAGTATGTTTATTTTAAAGACCCATAAAGGCATATACTACTCAAAAAACGTCCTGCTTGCCTGCGGTGGCAAAAGTTTTCCTGCCACCGGTTCTGACGGCAGCTGCTACAATATAGCAAAGAAATTAGGGCATAGCATTGTTACACCTAATCCTTGCGAAGTTCCTTTTTGCTGCAAAGACGTTAAAAACCTACAGGGTTTATCGTTTAAGAATGTAAATTTAACCCTAAAAACTGAAAAAAGAAGGTTCTTTGAATGCGGAGATATACTGTTTACCCACTTCGGTATAAGCGGACCTGCAGTATTGGAACTATCCAAAAACGATTTTAAACAAGCAAAACTGCTCATAAATTTTTTAGGCATCAATGAGAAAGAGCTGCTTGAGCTTTTAACAAAAAAGAACAGAAAAATAAAGAATATCGTGAAAGACATTATGCCCAAACGTTTTGTTGACGAGATGGTAAAAATAGATAAGTACTCCAAAGAAGCTTCAAAAAAAGAGTTGAAAGAGGTTGTTGATAGCCTGCTTGGGTTTGAGGTTGATGTAGAAAAGTGTTCTTTTAATAGAGCCTTTGTAACGTGCGGAGGTGTTTCTTTAAGAGAAATTAACCCCAAAACAATGGAGTCCAAACTCACCAAAGGTCTATTTTTTTGCGGAGAGATAATGGATATCCAAGGCTCCATAGGAGGATTTAATCTCCAGGCTGCATTCTCTACATCTTTTTGTGCCGTTGACTCTATAAAAAATAACCTTTATTCAACTACTTAAAATTATCCACATTTCTTATATCTGCAAGGTTAAAAGTTGAGCTGCCTTCCTTCACACCTCGCAGGTGTGCAAAAAGGACGGCAGATTAAAACCTCAAACAACGGATTGTCTTTAAATGCTATAAAAACAATTTAGATAGAAATATGTTTGAGTTTTTTGTTTTTCCCGGAAAAGTACCGTTTATGCCGAAAACTACTGCTTGTTTATTAACCATCATACGTCGGTTTCTAACCGTTAACCACTATCCACTAACCACTACCCAGCAACCACCAGTCACTAATCACTAATTCCCCGCTCAACCATTCTACTATTTAACAGCTTCTCTTTATTTTAATCACAATAAAATTTATTGCGAGCAAATAAATGAAGTGAAGGACATTGTGAGCAATACAATTTTATTGTGTTGTGGTGTTTGAAATAGTGTGCAATGCACACATACAAGGTGTGCAAAATGGGTTGATTCCAACAGCTCTATCAAAATTGTTTCATTCGCAACGTCATTTAATTTCTCTAAATGCTATAAAAACAATTTTGATAAAGATATGTATGAGTTTTTATTTTTCTCTTTATCCGAAGAAAACCGTGTATGCTGAAAAAAACCATTGCTTATTCATTGAACACTATCCTCTAGCCACCAGTCACTAAT
>WGCD01000062.1 GCA_015493995.1 Desulfurellaceae bacterium | reverse complement strand
GGTATGATGAATTTTTATTTAAGGAAATGTTTTGTTCATAAAGGTAAATCGATGAATATGTATAAAATTGTGGGTGGATTTTTCGTACTTTTATTTCTTTTTCTCTATCCTTTACAGTCATTTTCTTCAGGTGACAGTTCTGCTGCCAGTAAAAAACAATTGGAGGCTGATAAAAAAATAACTATAAAGAAAAATGAACTTCTTAAGGCTTTAGAGTTATCTGATAGGATGCTTGTTAACCCATTGAGTATTTCAGGAAGTCATCACTTAATTTATAGCGTTGAGAGATTCTGTACACTTGATGATATTAAAACAGAAAAAAACTTAATAGAAGAGGAGAAGGCTTTAAAGAATGATGTAGACATAAAGTTATAATGCCCCTTTTCTTGGATTGTTAATTTAGGTTCTCTTGGTTATCCTTTACCTCCTTTAGATGTTGAATTCTACACATTACCCTGAATTTTAAACAACTATCCTGTGGAGACACAAGATTATTTTGAGTCCCTTCTTCACTATAAAGGTGTGATTGATAATATTGCAAGATATAGCGACAGGGTAGTTTTTATGACTTACGGGGTTAAAAGTTTGAGAAAAATTCAGGAAGATGTTAAACCTTATGCGAGGTACAATATTGCCATTGCATTGAGGGCAGGAGACTTTAAAAGTGAAACAGAGTTTTCGAGCTTTATTGATGAGATTAGTTCCTTAACAGGCGCCAATGTATTTATTGTCCAAAATTTAAGACAGTGGGATAGACTGCCGCTTGAATAAAAAGTTACTCTATTTGCTGATTCCAATATAAATCTCTTGACTTATACGGTTTATAGTGGTATAAGGTTGTATCTTCGCTGGCTATTTTATAGTTCAAGAAGAAGCTTAAGGCTGCCCTGCGTAGTTTTTAAGCAATAGAATTTTGTTTGAGGTGTGTTTTTATGGTTAAGACGCTTTATGTGGGTAATCTACCCTACACTACATCTGAGGATGACTTAAAGGAAGTATTTGTTCCCTACGGAGAGGTAAGCTCCGCAAAAATTATTACCGACAGGGAAACGGGAAGGTCAAGAGGCTTTGGTTTCGTAGAAATAGAGTCTGACGGTGCCCAGAAGGCTATCGAGGCTCTGGATGGAAAAGAGTTCGGCGGACGCAGCTTGAGAGTTAATGAGGCAAGAGAAAGAAAACCGAAAAGATTCTAAAAACAATTAAAGGGGCGGACTTTTAAGCTCGTCCCTTTTAGATAATCTTTATTTCAACTATCCTATTTACCAAATCTTCAGCTTTTGCATCATATTTTACAACAATAATAAATGTTTTTGAATTTGGTCCGTCTTGCCTTCTTGGTTTACCCGGATCGGCTTGATACCTTGCCTTTCTTACGGACACTATTTTACCTTTAAAAACAACATTTTTAGAGCCCTTCCTGTTTTTGCTAAATCTGTCCGTCCTGTGTATAGGCGGAATAACAATGTCTATCATAAAAAACTCCTTTGAATTTAATATCTGTCTGTATTATCGGACAAAAAGAATTTTTCTTTAGTAAAAAAATAAAAAAAGACACCTATTAGAAATATAATAGGTGTCTTTAGAGCACAAATAAGGTAAAATTATTCTACTTTTAAAACCTCTTTTATTGCCTGTCTGAAAGACTCTTTCGGGATAGCCCCGACAGCCATTTGCGGTTGCTCGTTCAGTGGAATAAATAAAATAGATGGTATGCTTTGAATTCCAAATAAAGATGCAACCTCTTGTTCTTCGTCCACATTGAGCTTATAGAAGTTTATTTTCCCCTCATACTCCTTGGAGAGCTCTTCCATTATAGGCGCAATCATTTTGCAAGGTGCGCACCAGTCAGCATAAAAATCTATTATGCACGGTAACTCTCCTTCGAATTTCCACTCTTTGTTTGCTTCATAGTTGAAGATTTTCTCCTTGAAGCTCTCTTTGTTCAACTGTTCCGTCATTAAAAACTCCTTTACAAAAAATTCATCCAGGCATTTATATAGAAAAACGCCTCAATTGTCAAATTTAAATCTGATAATGGATTTAGTGACTTTAAGCAATCTTGGTTTTAGAATCACTTTTTGCTAAAATTTTACGGTTTAAACACAGCAACAGGCTCAAAACTTGCGTTATGAACACGCCGAATAACTACGGTTCTTTCAAGTCTGCCTTTTGATATGATAATCTTACCCGTAATTCCATTAAAGGTAGTGTTTCTTATAATCTGCGCCACTTTGGCTGCGTTTCCTTTGGCTGTGTTTATGGCATTTATGAGTAAAAGATATGCATCGGCAGCCAAGGCTTGTGGTGAATCCGGCAGGCGCTTAAACTGTTTCTTAAACGTTGCAATAAATTTTTTTGCCGTACTGTTTTGCGGCAGCAAGGGGTCAAAATCATCGGTAAATTCCAGACCCTCAGCATTTTTTCCGGCTATTTTAATTAAAGAATACGACGATGCGGCAGAACCCGCAAAAACCCTGACATTGCTTCCGATTCCTCTTAAATCCCTTAAAAACAGAGCTATGGAGTTGTAGTAGGCGCTTATAAAAACAAAATCCGGGTTGATATGTTTAATGTGTGTCGCAATAGCAGAGAAGTCGTTTTGCATAAATTGAATTTTATATATTTTAATTATTTGACCGCCGTCTTTTTCAAAATCCCTTATGAAGCGGTTAGCCAAATCTATTGAGTAATCTTCAGATATATCCTCCACAACGACACCGGTTTTATATCCTATGTTGGAAGCTATATATTTTGCCATCACCTTTGACTGTAAATCGTTTGTAAAACAGACCCTTGCGGCAAATTTTCTGTTATCGGTGAGCCCCATTCCGTTGGCTGTCGGTATCACATCAACAATTTTATGTTTTTCCAAAATGGGCAAAGCTGCAAGTGCATTTGTTGTTGTTACAGGACCTATGACGAATTTTACACCTTTGTGTATTAAATTACTGACTGCCATTGCCGCTCCTTCAGGCTTGCTTGCCGTATCTTCAAGTATTAGCCGGATATTTTTATTATTAGCTGAAGGTTTCAGTCTTTTTGCAGCTTCTATGCCCTGCCACTCGAGCCTTCCCCAGGCTGCAGCAGGTCCTGTTGTTGATAGATATACGCCTATCGGTAATGTACCTCTTGCAAACGAGTTAAAAGAAAATAGAACAAACAACACTAAGACAGTAATGGATTTCATAGCACTCTCCAATTGTTAACTTAGTTTTCTTGTCTCATTTACAAGTATATACCTATATTATTATACTTGTCAAATTGTTTTTTATTAGTGCTTACAATATTAACAAAGTACTTTTTTATTTACTGTTTTTATGAGCTTTGTCATAAATTTATTGTCTCGTTGTTGAGTTTTTCCTTTATGGCTACCGCTATTTTGGGTGTGATTCCTTTTACTTGAGTCAGCTCCTCAACTGAGGCTTTTTTGATATTTTCTATACTTCCGAATTTCTCAAACAGGGCTCTTTTTCTTTTAATGCCGATAAATCCTACTCTGTCCAAAATACTTGATGCAGTTGATTTTTCTCTTTTTGTTCTATGATATGATATTGCAAATCTGTGCGCTTCATCTCTTAGCTTTTGAAACAGCATTAAAATATCTTTATCAACGTTTTTGATTTGACCTTTAAAAAATATTCTATCCTCAACATCACCTAAGTCTCTCTTGGTTTTGCCGTTTTCTTTTTCTTTTGCAATGCCTATAACGATGTTTTTATCAAAAACTCTGCTTGCGGATTCGGTTTGTACAACTCCACCGTCAACAAGAACTATGTCCGGCAATTTTTTGTAGCCCCTAAGCAGCAGTTGCTTATGTCGTTTTAGTAGCTCTTCCATAGCTTCCGATTCAAATTTCTTTTTTAGAGAGTAGCGCCTATACATATCTTTTTCAAATCCGTTAATCGAATATCTGACAATTCCACCCACGACATTTTCAAATCCGGTATGGGATATGTCTGCAATGTCAATTATATAGGGCATCTTTTTTAATGAAAACGTTTCTTTAATCCTGTCGAACAGTTCTATGTTGTCTTTTATGCTTTTAGTGTGGGTTTCAAGTAAAATCTCTGCATTCTTTTTGGCAAGGTTCAGCAAAGCCTTTTTTCTGCCTCTTTTTGGAATTGTGATAATCGGTTTTTTTCCGAATTTTTCTATCGCTTTCGATACGGTCTGAGTGTTTTTTATGGAATCGGTTAAAATTGTATCGGGAATTATCTCTCCCGAGGAGTAATATTGAACGAGAAAACTTTCTTTTGCATCATTGTCAAATCTGCTGTCATAAAAGAAATAACTTCTGCTTCCGACCATATTTGAGAAACGTATATTTATGATGTAAGCGCACACAACGACCTCTCTTTGTTCAAAGACAAAAACATCGAGAAAATCTTCATTGATTTCACTGACGGTCTGCTTATCTTCCAATATCTCTATGGCTTTAAGTTTATCCCTTATTTCTATTGCCTTTTCAAAATTCTCGTTTTTAATACAAGCCTCCAGCTCCTCTTTGAGCCGTTTTTTTAACGGACGCGGATTTGACAGTATGCTTTTTATTTCGTTAATCATCTTGTCGTATTCTTCTTTGCTTATATATCCCACACAGGGAGCTTTGCATAGGTTCATCTGGTAGTATATGCACGCGGAATTTGAACCTTGGCAGCTTTTATCGTTTTTTTGAGCTATTTTGTATGACGATTTTAATATTTTAATCAATCGCTTAAGTTTATCGGCAGGCGTAACAGGACCGAAATAAAAATCTCTTTTGTTTTTGATTCTTCTTGCTATGGAAAGGCGAGGGTACTTCTCAGACAAACTGATGCGCAAATAGGGATAGCTTTTGTCATCTCTTAAAACAACATTATAGGGTGGTCTGTGTTCCTTAATTAGATTAGATTCCAAAAGAAGCGCCTCAAGTTCGCTTGAAACAACCATAATCTCAACGGACTTTGCCTCTCTTACCATTGAGGATTTGAAAATATCGAGTTTGTCGGGCGATAGATACGCTTTTATCCTTTTTTGCAAATCTTTTGCTTTACCTATGTACAATATTTCGTTTTCGCCAGAGCGTATTATATATACTCCTGGTTCTTTCGGTATTTCGCTTATAAGTTTTTTATTCGTAAAAATATCGAATTCGTTTCTCATTTAAAGAATATACAGAGCCAAACGGTCGGAGAGGATGTGTATGAAACCCTGTGTTTTTTGTGCGGCTCTATTATTATGTAGTCGTTTTTCTCAAGCGTTACACTCTCATTTTCAAACTCAACTACGGCATATCCTTCAACAATACTAACAAATTCATATTCGTCTTGGTCATACCAAAATCCCTTTGGTGACTGCTGCCCGTTTGAGATAATCCGCTCTATCCTAACCGAACCGTTTTTAAAGATGGTTTCAAATATTTCCTTATCAGAATAGGCTATGCCTTTGGTTATGTTTGACTTTTTCATAGATAAATTGTACATCAAGACGCTCAAAAAGTAAATATAGGTTTGACAGAAGGGGAATATTTAATATTATTTTACAAGTGACCTTTGATTTTTAAGGGGGTGAGATATGAAGTTTCCCGAAATGCGAGCAAGAAGGTTAAGAAGAACGGCAAATATAAGGGATATGGTTGCTCAAAGCCGTTTGAGTATAAACGATTTTGTCTATCCGGTATTTGTTAAAGAGGGGAAAAATGTGAAAAAACCCATAGAATCAATGCCGGGAATTTATCAGCTGTCCATAGACGAAGCGATAAAAGAGGCTAAAGAAGCCTATTCTCTCGGTATAAAATCTGTTATTCTTTTTGGAATACCAAATACTAAAGATGAACTCGGCACTCAAGCCTACGCAGAGGAGGGCATCATAGCAAAGGCAATATATGAGATAAAATCTGCCGTACCGGAGTTGGTTGTAATAGCCGATGCCTGTTTTTGCGAATATACATCACACGGTCATTGCGGAGTATTAAACAAGGAGGGGGAACTGTTAAACGACCCGACGCTTGATATGCTTAAAAAAGAGGCTTATGTGTATGCCAAAATGGGTGCGGACATCATTGCACCAAGCGGAATGATGGACGGAATGGTTAAGGCAATCAGGGAATCACTTGACGAAAATGGTTTTTACAATACGGCTATTATGTCTTACTCCGTTAAATACTCATCCTTCTTTTACGGTCCTTTTAGAGACGCAGCCGAATCCGCTCCGGCTTTTGGTGATAGAAAGTCATACCAAATGGACTACAGGAATGCCGACGAGGCTATAAAGGAGTGTATACTGGATATTGAAGAGGGAGCCGACTACCTTATGGTTAAACCGGCTTTATCGTATCTTGATGTGATAAGGAAAGTTAAAGATAGATTTGAATATATGCCGCTTGCAGCATACAACGTAAGCGGGGAGTACTCTATGGTAAAAGCAGCAGCCAAACAGGGGTGGATAGACGAAAAGCAGATTATGATTGAAATATTGACCTCCATAAAAAGAGCCGGGGCGGATATAATAATAACCTATTTTGCCAAAGATATGGCAAAGATTTTAGGGGGAGAGATATGAATAGGATTTTAGTTTGCGATGATAGTGATTTTGTAAGAAAGATGATAAAAAGAGAACTTGAAAGCTCTTATGAGTTGGAAATTTTTCAAGACGGCGCTGAAG